>JAFSYD010000288.1 GCA_017443685.1 Lachnospiraceae bacterium
TAAGAAGCCGTAAGCGGCGGAGGGAAACGGAAAGATCAATAAGAGAAAGGCAGCTATTATGTGCGGAATTTGCGGCATATACAACTTGGAGAATACATACAGGATCGACCGGTCCGTGATAGGCAGGATGCTCGACGCGATCCGCCACCGCGGCCCGGACGGGCAGGATATGTATGTGAACGACGAAGTCGGGCTGGGCTTTAACCGGTTAAGCTTCATTGACCTTGCTGGCGGCATGCAGCCCATTGCAAACGAGGACGGTAAGATCGTTACGATCACGAACGGCGAGATTTTTAATTTCCAGGAGTTAAAAGCAGATCTCATCGCGAAGGGACATAAGTTTAAGACCGGCACCGATGTTGAGGTCGTTGTACACCTTTATGAGGAATACGGACTGGATTTTCCGAAACATCTGAACGGTCAGTTCGCTGTCTGTGTCTACGACAGCATTAAGCGGCAGATCGTTTTGGTGCGGGATAATGTCGGTATCTGTCCGCTCTTTTATACAATCGCGGACGGACGCATCATCTTTGCATCGGAGGTCAAGGCGATCCTGGAGTATCCGGGTATCGAGCGGAAGCTGAATATGAAGGCGGTTGACCAGCTGATGAACTATCCCGGCGCGGTATCCCCGCAGACCTTCTTTGAAAATATCTATTCGCTGAAGGCGGGACATATGCTGCTCTGTAAGCCGGGGACCGGGATTAAGGACATCGAATTTTGGGACATCATTTATTCGCCTGAGGAAGAGGATAAGGGCGAGGAGTATTATGTCGAGCGCTTAAAGGAGCTGTTGAAGGAAGCCATTTCGCGCCGGCTGATCGCGGATGTCCCGATCGGATTTTACATTTCGGGTGGACTCGACAGCTCGGTGGTGGCGTGCTACATCGGCAAGTTTTTGCTGAACAGCTACTATTCGTTCTCGGCCGAGATCGGCGAGGGCGACCTCGATGAGAGCCGTTTCCAGAAAATCGTTAAGGAGTGCGTCAAATCTACGCATTACAGTACAAAGGTCGCGGAGGATGAGATATGGGAGAACCTTCCGTCCGTCATCTACCATGCGGAAAGCGCGGTGAAGGAAAGTTATGACGTGGCGGCGTTCCTTTTGTCCAAGCTGGTTTCCGAATCGCCGGCAAAGGCGGTGCTGACCGGACAGGGATCGGACGAATTCTTCTGCGGTTATGTCGGCTATATGGTCGATCTGTTCCGCAATATGCAAAAGGGGCAGATGACAAAGGAGGAGTGTGAGGTCAACGAACGGCTGTGGGGCGATCCGTATTTCCGTTTTGAGCGCAACCATCCAAAGATCCGGAAGATCCATGAGCAGATCTACTCGAAGCGGCTGAGAGGATCCATTGACAGCTTCAGCGCATTTGCCGAAAGTCCGGTCAATGTCGAGCGGTTAAAAGGGTTAAGCTCGCAGAAGCGGCGGTCTTACATTGATGCGAAGCTTCGTCTGTCCGACCATCTGCTGGGCGAGCATGGCGACCGGATGATCTTTTCCCATTCGGTGGAAGGGCGGCATCCGTTCTTAGACAAGGAGCTGTTGGAATTTGTGTTCACGATTCCCGATAAGTATAAGTTAAAGGGCGTGAACGAGAAATATATTTTAAAACGCGCGGGCGAGGGTATCGTGCCACAGGAGATTTTAAAACGCAAGAAATTCCCCTTCCAGGCACCGGGAATGTCCGCGATGATCAAAAAGCCGGCCAAGGTGGACTACCTTTCCGACGAGCTGATCAAAAAGTACGACATTTTTGACCTGGATAAAATACACGAAATGAAGAACGTATACGCGGCGGAGAATTTTAAGCTGATGGGCGCGTATGAGATCGATTATCTGCTGATCGCGATGACGGTCACGATGCTCTGCGAGCGGTACGGACTGTCCGTGTAAGGGCATGGGCCTTTTGCAAAAAAGAAGGTGTGACGAGTGGTAAGACAGGATTATGTAATAGAGGACGGGCATGCTACGCGGACTACGCATCCGCCGGTCTCAGAGCGGGAAAAGGAGCGGCGCAGGCGGCAGCGCGCGAAAAAGCGCCGGGCACAAAAAAGAAGACAGTTCCTCCTTCTTGCACTGACAGTCGGCTCGATCGCGATCCTGGTATATGTGGGAGCGCAGATGCTGCCGGTAATGCTGGGCGGACAGAAGATCGTGGATGAGGTCGAGGTCGCGCTGGGAGGAGATGCGCCAGAGGTGTCCCTCTTTTTAAAAGACGCTGATGACGCGTCGGACGCCGCGTTTATCACGGATATGTCGGCGATCGATTACAATAAGGCGGGCGAGTATGAGGTGGAGATATCCTATAAGGACAACCCGTACAAGTCGAAGCTTGTGGTCACCGACAGGGAAAAGCCGGTGTTTACGATGGCGGAGGATTTTACGACAATCTTAGGCGATCCGATCACCTATAAGTCCCATGTTGCGGCCACGGATAACAGCGGGGATGTTTCGATCACGGTGGGGTCGGACGCCGTGAATCCCAATGAGCCCGGAACCTATGATGTGACCTATACGGCGACGGATCCGTCAGGCAATTCGGTTTCCACGACGGTACAGATGACGATCATCGAGCAGACGGCGGACGAAAAGGAGCTGAACGAAAAGCTTGATGCGATCCTTGCGGACATCATAACGGATGATATGACGAATAAGGATAAGGCGTGGGCGATCTTTTCCTACATCAGGAACCATGTGGGTTATGTCAGTTCGTCGGAAAAGGGCGATTATGTCAAAGCTGCTCTGCAGGCTGTAAAGCAGGGGCAGGGCGACTGCTACGTGTACTTTTCCATCGCGAAGGCGATGCTGACGCGGGCAGGGCTTAAGAATATGGATATCGAGCGGATTCCCGAGGGCGACAAGATGCATTACTGGAACCTCGTGGATTTAGAGGACGGACACGGCTGGTACCATTATGATACGACGCCGCGTGTCGACCATCCGACGATCTTTTTGTGGGACGATGCGAAGATCAGGGAATATTCGGATCATCACGATAACTGCCACAATTATGACCGCACAAAGTATCCGAAGATACCGTAATCAGGAGTTCTTATGAAAAAATTAGGCGTGATCGGCGGCCTGGGGCCGATGGCAACCGCGTATTTTATGCAGCTTGTCATCGATATGACAAAGGCAGACGTGGATCAGGAGCACATTGAGATGCTGATCCATTCGAAGCCGCAGATTCCCGACCGTACGGCATACATTTTAGACCATACAAAGGAAAGTCCCCTGCCGCATATGATCGATGTGGGGAACAGCTTAAAAGCACAGGGCGCGGATATGATCGCGATCCCCTGCGTGACGGCGCATTATTTTCAGAACGAATTGGAAAATGCGATCGCCATACCGGTCATCCATACGATCGAGGAGACGGCAAAGTATTTAAAAAGCGAGGGCGTATCCCGGGCGGGCGTGATGGCGACGGACGGGACGGTGACAAGCAGGCTGTTCCAGACAACGCTCGGCAGATTCGGGATAGAGGCGATCGTGCCCGATGCGGCAAATCAGGCGAAGGTGATGCACATCATCTATGATAATGTAAAAGCCGGACGGCCGATCGACCGTGCAGCGGTGTTCGAGGTGCGTTCGTTCATGGAGCGTGCCGGGGCGGAGGTGATCCTGCTCGGGTGTACGGAGCTTTCCATGATCAAAAGGGATCTTAAGATATCGGAGGGGTATCTTGATGTGATGGAGGTTCTCGCACGGGCGTCGGTAATGGCGTGCGGAACGTTAAAACAAGACTACGAACATTTGTTGTAAGGAGCTTATCATGCAAAATAACGTACTTGACTACTTTGATAACGCGCTTTCGCGCGTTCCGGACAAGCTTGCTTTTTCTAACGGAACGGAAGGGATGACCTTTCGCGAAGTGTATGACGAAAGCTGCGCGGTGGCGTCGTATCTGGCGGCGCATGATATGTACCGCGTGCCGGTCGTGATATTTATGCAAAAGCACCCGAAGGAGGTAACGGCGTTTTTCGGAACGATCCGCGGCGGCTGCTACTATGTGCCGATCGACGAGGAAATGCCGGCGGGGCGCATCCAGCTGATCTTAGACAATGTCAGGGCGCCGCTTGTGATCTGTGATGAGGCGACGTTAGAGACGGCGAAGACCTTTTCGTTTGACGGGATCATTGTAACATACGATGAGATCCGGACGACGCCGGTCAATGAGGAGCGTTTAACGGAAATCCATGAAAAGACGCTGGATGTCGATCCGATCTACATCGTTTTTACCTCGGGTTCGACGGGGGTACCGAAGGGCGTGTGTGCCTGCCACCGGTCGGTCATCGACTATATCGAGCAGCTGTCGGATACGCTGGAGTTTAACGAGGATACGGTCTTCGGCAACCAGACGCCGCTGTATTTTGACGCTTGCTTAAAGGAGTTGTATCCGACGTTGAAATTCGGAGCTACGACCTATCTGATTCCGAAGAGCCTGTTTATGATGCCGATCAAGCTTGTCGAGTATCTGAACGAATACAAGATCAACACGGTCTGCTGGGTGGTAAGTGCGCTTACGATGATCTCGGCGTTCGGTACGTTTAAAACGGTTGTGCCGAAGTATTTAAAGAGCGTGACTTTCGGCAGCGAGGTGTTCGCGATCAAGCAGTTTAATATCTGGCGCGAAACACTGCCCGATGCGAAGTTTACGAACCTCTACGGTCCGACCGAGGGCACGGGGATGTGCTGTTTTTACAAGGTCGACAGGGAGTTTGCGCCGGATGAGGTGATCCCGATCGGCAGGCCGTTTAAGAACACGGAAATCCTGCTTTTAAACGAGAAAAACGAACGGGCCGCCGACGGCGAGCCGGGCGAGATCTGCATCCGCGGCACATCGGTAACGCTCGGGTATTATAATAATCCGGAGAAGACGGCCGGCTCTTTTGTACAGAACCCGCTGAACACCGCGTATCCGGAGATCATATACCGGACGGGCGATATCGGGAAGGTGAACGAACGCGGTGAATTGGTTTTCGTATCGCGTAAGGATTATCAGATCAAACATATGGGCCATAGGATCGAGCTCGGGGAGATCGAGGTCAACGTCAATATGCAGGACGGCATTAAGATGACGGGGTGCATCTACGACGACGCGAAGGGCAAGATCGTACTGTATTATGTCGGCGACCCGACGGAAAAGGAATTGACGGTTCTCTTAAAAGGCAAGCTGCCGCGGTATATGCTGCCGAATAAGATGATTAAGCTGTCCGAGATGCCTTTGACGGCGAACGGGAAGATCGATCGGGTTACGTTGAAAAAAATGTATCAGCAAGGGTGATACGGATCATTGATGAGGAGTGTGGAAATGAAAAAAAAGATTTTTGCAATGTTACTTGCGGTTATGACGCTGACGCTTGCGGCTTGCGGCCCTGCGGATAAGGGCGGCAGTGATGCGGGCGGTAAGGCGGATACGAAGACCGAAAGCAGTACGGAATCAAAGGGTGCGGGCGGATATACCTTCGAGGCTTCGGGCGTTACGGTAGAAGTGGACGCGCCGTTTGCGGATATCGAAAGCGCGCTCGGAGAACCGGTGGATTTCTTTGAGTCGGAGAGCTGCGCGTTCGGTGATCTCGATAAGGTTTATACGTACAAAGGCTTCCGTATTGACACCTACCAGCTCGACGGTACGGATTATGTGTCGGA
>JAFSYD010000289.1 GCA_017443685.1 Lachnospiraceae bacterium
AAGCCTTAAAAAAAGCCCGTGTTCCTATCTTAGTCTTAGACCAGAAGTGGCACAGGCTGTTCGCGATCAGCGGCAAGCCGGAGAATATCAAAGCGTTAGAGGTCAGCGTCAACGAGCTCTTAGCCGCTCAGGGGAAGATCAACGAAGAATTAAAAACGTTGAAAAAGGTCAAGTCGAATCTCATGAAGAGTGTCATGGAGAATATGCAGGGTGCCGAACAGATCGATCAGACATCCGCCGAAGTGAAGAACCTTGATGACACCAAACGCCTGTTAGACGAGACCAACGAACGGATCGAAGCTGACAATGACGCGCTTTTAGACGCACAGGAGCAGCTTGCGGAAGCTAACACCTCGCTGATGATCGCTACCATGCAGTTCACCTACAGCAAGCTGCGCACCAATTCCAATGAGATCCGGGATATATCCGAGTGGATAGCGGATGTACGCGTTAAATTAAAGAAAAATTTAATAAAAAAACAAAACCGTGAGATCAATAATAAAGAAATTTACGGATATATGCATGATATTTTTGGCAAAGAGGTTGTCGAATTGTTCGATGTGCGTTATGATGAGGAAGGTAAATTGATCATAGGAGAGGCAAAAGAGGGAACTACCTGATGAACATTGTCTTGAATGCCATCGAAATGCAGCAGGCGGATGCGAAAACGATACGGGAATTCAAAGTACCGTCGCTTGTCTTAATGGAACGGGCGGCGGTTTCTGTATGCGATTATATTCAGGCGAATTATCCGTCGGTTACCCGTGTCGGGATCTGCTGCGGAACGGGCAACAACGGAGGAGACGGCCTGGCGATCGCCCGCATCTTACATACACGCGGTCTTTCCGTTATGGTATATCTGGCCGGCGACAAAGAGCGGATGTCCGAGGACTGCAGGCGGCAGGCGGAGTCAGCGGAAAGCTACCGGATCCATTTTGCGGAGCGGCTCGGTGAGCTTCATACCGCGGATATCTTTGTGGATGCGCTTTTCGGCACCGGATTATCGAGACCCGTAGAGGGTGAATACGCGGAAGCGATCCAATACATCAACCGCTTTTTTACGATGCCGAAGATCGCCGTCGATATCCCCAGCGGGATCGACGCGACTTCGGGACAGATTTTAGGCTGTGCCGTTCGGTGTGATGTGACCGTTACCTTTGCTTTTATCAAAAGAGGACAGCTGTTATATCCCGGCAGGTATTACGCGGGAAGGCTTTCCGTTGCGGAGATCGGTATCAGCCGTCATAGCTTATCCGAGGCAGTGCCTCCGAACGTCTTTGCCCTGACGAAAAGGGATATTCCGGGGCTTCTGCCGGTCCGTGCGGCAGACGGCAATAAGGGCACCTTCGGAAAGGTGTTATGTATCTGCGGCAGCAAGAATATGGTGGGAGCAGCTCTGTTATCTGCGAAGGCCGCCTTAAAAAGCGGCTGCGGCATGGTTAAGGTCTTTACCGATGAAAGCAACCGCACGATCCTGCAAACTGCGCTTCCCGAGGCTCTGTTCGCTCCCTACGCGGGCAAGGCCAACGATGCCGATCTGAAGGAAAGCATGGAATGGGCGGATGTGATCGTCATCGGCTCGGGACTGTCCATGTCGCCGATTGCGCGGCAGCTGTTCGCGACCGTTATCAAAAAAGCAACGAAGCCGATCGTGATGGATGCGGATGCGCTGAACATACTGTCCGAAGATACCTCCGTGCTGAAAAAGCCGCACACCGACATCGCGATCACACCCCACGTTGCGGAGATGAGCCGTCTCGGCGGTGTGTCCGTGGCTTACGTAAAGGAGCACATTGTTGACATTGCGCAGGAATTCGCAGACGAATTTGCCGTACACTGTGTATTGAAGGATGCGGCGACGGTAACTGCGGTTCCGCACGGCAAGACATTTATCAATATGACCGGCGGACATGCGCTTGCGACGGCCGGCAGCGGCGATGTACTTGCCGGAATGATCGCGGGGCTTTGTGCACAGGGGCTGTCCCTGGATGCGGCGGCACCGCTTGCCGTCTATCTGCATGGTGCGGCAGGGGATCTTGCGGCAGAGAAGCTTTCGGCTTATTCGGTAACCGCTTCGGATGTGATCGGTGCACTGCCATCCGTGTTAAAAGGAATTACTGCATAATACTTACGAGGGGATTATTCTTATGAATACCATGCGTATTTGTGCGAAGATCAATATTGACGCTGTCCGGCATAACATAACTGCCATCCGCAGTGCCATAAATAAAGATACCGGCATCGTATGCGTCATCAAGGCAGATGCTTACGGGCATGGGGCACTGCCGATCGCAAAGCAGGTTGCGGATATGGACGGGATCTGGGGCTTTGCAGTAGCAACCTGTGAAGAGGCGAAGGAACTGCATTTTGCCGGCGTAAAGAAGCCGATCATCATTTTGGGTTATACCTTTGCGGACAGCTATGAGGATGTCGTATGGTACGGCTTCCGGCCGACTGTTTTCTCACTTGAAGCGGCGAAGGCGTACAGCGAGGTAGGCGAGCGTCTGGGAAGGGATGTCTTCTGCCATATCAAGATTGATTCCGGCATGGGGCGGATCGGTTACCGTCCCGGCGATGAAGCGGTGGATGAGATCATAAAGCTGTCCGGACTGCCGCGTATCGTCTGCGAAGGGATCTTTACGCATTTTGCCAAAGCTGATGAGGCGGATAAGACGGCAACCGATGAGCAGTTTGCGAAATTCACCGGAATGATCGACCGGCTAGAGGAAAAGGGGCTGCGCTTTTCTTATCGTCATTGCTCCAATTCCGCCGCTATTATGGATATTCCCGATGCGAATATGGACCTGGTACGGGCCGGTATCATTTTATACGGAATGATGCCTTCGGACGAGGTAAGCCGGTCGCTTGATTTACAGCCGGTGATGTCATTGCACAGCCATATCGTCCATCTGAAATATGTGGAAAAAGGTGATCATATCAGCTATGGCGGCATCTACGAAGCACCGGGCATACGGCGGATCGCAACGATCCCGGTCGGTTACGCGGACGGGTATTCGCGCGGGCTTTCCAACAAAGGAAGTATCATCATCCGTGGGAAGCGTGCACCGATCGTCGGACGGATCTGTATGGATCAGTTCATGGCGGATGTCACGGACATCCCCGATGTGTCTCTCCTCGATGAGGTGACGCTGCTTGGCCGGGACGGAGACGAAGTGATCACGATGGAGGAACTCGGAGCGCTTTCGGGGCGTTTTAATTATGAATTTGCCTGCGATCTCGGCAACCGGATCCCAAGATTATATTACCGGGATGGAAGGCAGGTCGATGTAAAGAAATACTATGAGTGATATTAAGAATTTTTTCCAGAATCTCTTTGGTGACGGCGAAAAGGTCACGGAGGAAGAGATCATAGAGATGGTCAACGAAGGGCACGAAACAGGCGTGTTAAAATCGTCCGAAGCCCGTATGATCCGTAATATTTTTGAATTTGCCGAAAAAGACGTAAAAGACATTATGGTGCACCGCAAGGACATCGTTGCGATCGACGGCGATCTTTCCTTGCGCGAAGCGATCACGGTCTTCGAGGAGAATGCGTTTTCCCGTTTTCCCGTATATCTTGAGAATCTTGACAACATCATCGGCGTCATCCATTTGCGGGATATGTTTCATTACAGTTCACGGACAAGGGATTATGATAAAAAGGTGCGGGATTTAGACGGGCTGATCCGTCCGGCACAGATCGTTCCCGAAACGCACGCGATCAACACGCTGTTCGCCCAGATGCAGACGCAGAAGAACCATCTTGCGATCGTAACGGACGAGTACGGGCAGACGAGCGGGATCGTATCTTTAGAGGATATCTTAGAGGAGATCGTCGGCAATATTCAGGATGAACACGATGACGAGCACGAGTCCATCGAGCGAACGGCGCAGGGCGAATTTAAAATGGACGGACATACGCTGCTTGAGGAAGCAGGTGAGCAGCTTGGCCTTTCCTTTGAGAACGAGGAGGTCACTACGTTAAACGGCTTTCTGATCGCCCGATATGGGCATATTCCCGAAGAAGAGGCGCATTTTACGATAGAAGCGGAAGGCTATGAGTTTGAAATTTTAAACGTCAGGGATAAAATGATCCAGGACGTGATCGTCAGGAAAATAGAGAAATGATTGGTGTCTGAACAGTCACAAAAAAGATACGGTACATGGAGGATGAAGCTATGGGTATGACAATGTCACAGAAAATTTTGGCGGCGCACGCGCACCTTCCCGAGGTTAGGGCGGGCCAGCTCATTGAGGCGGATCTGGATCTGGTGCTCGGCAATGATATCACATCGCCGGTTGCGATCCATGAGATGAGCAAAATGCACGTGGACGGCGTGTTTGATAAGGACAAGATCGCTCTTGTCATGGATCATTTCGTCCCGAACAAGGACATAAAATCGGCTGAGCATACGAAAGAGGTGCGGCAGTTCGCCTGTAAGCACTGCATTTCGAATTATTATGACGTCGGACAGATGGGGATCGAGCACGCGCTGCTTCCGGAAAAGGGATTGACGGTTGCGGGTGACGTCGTGATCGGCGCGGATTCACATACCTGCACATACGGGGCTCTCGGCGCTTTTTCGACCGGTGTCGGCTCCACCGACATGGCGGCAGGCATGGCGACGGGCAAGGCGTGGTTTAAAGTACCGTCCGCGATCAAATTTGTTCTTACCGGAAAGCCGGAAAGGTTCGTAAGCGGCAAGGATGTGATCCTGCATATCATCGGGCTTATCGGCGTGGACGGCGCTCTGTACCAGTCGATGGAATTCGTCGGGGACGGGATACAGTATTTATCCATGGACGATCGTTTTACGATCGCGAATATGGCGATCGAGGCCGGCGGGAAAAACGGGATTTTCCCGGTCGATGAGCTTGCCATAAGCTATATGAAGGAGCATTCGATGCGTGAATTTACGGCATACGAAGCGGATGCGGATGCGCAGTATACGGCGGAGTATACGATCGATCTTTCCGCGCTTCGTCCTACCGTTGCCTTCCCGCATCTGCCGGAGAATACGAAGACCATCGACGAGGTCGGCGATATCGCCATTGACCAGGTGGTCATCGGATCCTGCACGAACGGACGGATTTCCGACCTTGCGGCGGCGGCCGAGATCATGGCAGGTAAAAAGGTTGCGGACGGCATTCGCGTGATCGTCATTCCGGCAACGCAGAAGATTTATCTCGAAGCCATGGAAAAGGGATACTTAAAGACCTTTATCGAAGCGGGTGCGATCGTATCGACGCCGACCTGCGGACCGTGTCTGGGCGGATATATGGGTATTTTAGCGGAAGGCGAGAAATGTGTTTCCACGACGAACCGCAACTTCGTAGGCCGCATGGGACACGTGAATTCCGAAATCTATCTTGCATCGCCGGCGGTTGCGGCGGCAAGCGCGATCACAGGGCGCATCAGTGATCCGGCAAAGGTGTAAGGACGATCACTTTTACAGATGAATGATAATCGCGCCGCGATCGGCCCAAAAGGAGCGGTTGCGGACACCATACATGGAAAGGATGCATTTATGAAAGAAGCACATGG
>JAFSYD010000290.1 GCA_017443685.1 Lachnospiraceae bacterium
CAGAGAAAGTCAAACATTACTTGCGGTAATATAGGAGAGTGACTGGATGAATCTTACGATCAGAAATATGACGGGCATTGCGATCATGACGGCGCTCTGTTGCATCTTAGGACCGTTTACCGTGCCCATCGGGCCGGTGCCGGTATCCCTGTCAACGCTTGCGATCTTTTTATGCGTCTATGTGCTCGGAACGCGGGATGCTGTGTTCGCGGTGGGTCTGTATATCCTTTTGGGACTTTTCGGGCTGCCCGTATTCTCCGGATTTGCGGGCGGATTTGCAAAAGTATTCGGACCGACCGGCGGCTA
Organism: Lachnospiraceae bacterium; assembly: GCA_017443685.1. GTDB lineage: Bacteria > Bacillota > Clostridia > Lachnospirales > Lachnospiraceae > RGIG4930. The sequence goes on from JAFSYD010000290.1 coordinate 307, forward strand.
CATTGTGGGATATCTCTTCCTTGCGGTGATCAGCGGATGGTTCATTGATCGTTTTCCGGCAAAAAGAATATACCTCCACTTAGTCGGAATGCTGCTCGGCGAAGCGGTGCTGTATGTATTCGGGACGGCGTGGTTTATGCTGCTGATGCAAATGCCGTTAAAGGAAGCATTGCTGCTTTGCGTCGTGCCGTTCATCCCGTTTGACCTTGTAAAAATGGGCCTTGCCACTGCACTCGGAATCGGGGTACGGACGGCTCTGACAAAAAGCGGGCTTGTGGATTATGCCGGGAATGAGCGTTGAGCCGAAGGAACGTAAAATGTGCGGAAAATGAGCAGTGAGCGTAGAAACGAGATGTTGCCGGAAATGTGCGGTGATCGGAAGACGCGGAATATATCGGTAAGATTTGCCGGCGATGAGAGCCGGCAGGAAAGATGTGGGCGATAAAAAATGCGGATCGGAGTGATATTGGATATTGACGGAACCCTCTGGGATTCGTCGAAGGAAGTGGCGGAGTCTTGGGATATTGTATTTCAAAAGCATCCACAGGTCGGACGCCGCTGTACCAAAGAGGATATTAAAAAAAATATGGGCAAGCCAATGACGGCTTTTGCCGAGTATTTTATGCCGGATATGCCGGATGAGGAGCGCGCGCCGATCCTTGCGGAATGTGAGGTTTTTGAAAACGAATACCTGATGGCGCATCCGCCAAAGCCGTACGCAAATGTGCCCGAGGTTCTGGCGCAGCTTTCGGAAAAGTATCAGCTGTTTATCGTAAGCAACTGTCAGAAGGGCTATATCGAAACCTTTATGGATTGCTGCGGAGTGAGAGAGTACATTACGGACTGGCGGTGCTTCGGGGACAACGAGCTGCCGAAGGACGGCAATATCCGTCTTATCGCCGACAAGTATCATTTGGAGCAGTTCTTTTATGTGGGCGATATCCAGGCCGATTACGAAGCAACGAAAAAGGCGCACGGCAGGTTCATACACGCGGCATACGGCTTCGGAACGGTGGATGCTATGGTGCCGCGGATCGAAGCGATCACGCAGCTTTCGGACTGCCTTAAGGAACAGCTGGATCTATAATGTACCGTCTCCGTCAGAATTATCCGCATCATCGTTGGTGATGACTGCGTAGCGGTCATGTCAGTTTAGTTACTGCGTCTGTCCCAATCGACGATGCAGCAGAACTTTTCAGATAAATCGAGTAGGGCGATTACATCCCCCTACTCGGTGAAAACGCTGTATTCCACCTCAAGGCTTTCGCCTTTCGGTATCCTACAGTCGCCAGATACGCGGCATTTCATGCGAGCATGATGCCGCATATCCGGCTCGTTGTCACACAAAAAACTCCCGCGGGATTATCCTGCGGGAGTGTGCATATCAGATGCTATTTTTGAACAGATTTGCCGTATAGCTGTCGAATTTCTCTTCGACCCAGGCTTTGAACTGTTCCTTTGTCACGTTATCCCCGATCTCGGCGATGCGCAGCTTCACTTTGCTCAGACGCCGGTAAAGGATCAGCAGGATCTCGTTCAGCGATGCCTGCGTCACAACGGAGCGCGTTTCGTCTAACTCGTGCAGGATCGAAAGTGCATTGTCATCGATGTCGTTGCTTTCCTCCGCAAATTTGTAAAGCTCATTGTAAGTCTTGATCATTTCATACTCCTTTCGCAAGACGGCTTAAGAAAACAGCCGTTTTAAATCCATATCAGTTTACAACAGTTTGGTAAAAATGGCAAATCCAAAATTTAAGTAACGTCATATATCATATTCACTTCCCGAACGGAATTTCGACGGGATTTCTTTTTTCAAAAACAAAATAAGAAGAAAAGCCCACCGCAATAAGCCGCGGGATAACAAGATCAAAAGCGGCTGCGACATCTGACGGGCTATGGGCGTCGGCGCCTAAGGTAAGCAGGCGGCCGCCAAGCGCGTGATAGCGCGAGAGGATGGCAAAGGACGGATTCGGCTCGTCGTAACCGTAACGGTAGGCACCGGTATTGACCTCAAGCGCGATGTCGTGGTTGATCAGAAATGAAAGTATCTCGTCGATGAGAGCTGCGTGGTTGTCATAGGAAAAGGTACCGTCTTCCCCACGCGTCTTCGCCACGCGCTGTCCGTAACGGCAGATGTAGTCGAGGTGCCCGAGGGTATCGATATCCGAAAAGGCTGTTATGTTGGCGAGCGTCTCTTCAAGAAAAATGTCGTAGACAGCGCGAAAAGATCTCCCCTCGAAGAATTCGTCATAATACGGATCGGCGCCGCCGACCTGATGGATGGAGCCGATCACGAAATCAAAGGAATGTTCCGATAAGAGCGCGGCATGGCGTTTTGCCAAATGGGGCTGTAAGCCAAGCTCAATCCCGATGCGTAAAGAAAAGCCGTCGGAGGTTATCACATTCTGAAGATTTTCCATATAAGAAAGATATGCCGGAATATCCAGATCAAAAAGCCCCGGTTCGGCTGCATAATCCCAGTCGAGATGATCGGTGAAGGTCAGTCCGGTCAGGCCCTTTTTTCGGGCTGCGCTGATCATATCCGCCGGATCGGCATCGCTGTCGCCTGAAAACCGTGTGTGCATATGGTTGTCGGATATCATTTTTCTCCTCCATATTTCATATCGAACGCCGCAAAACGGCGTATTTTAATGGTTTTGTTACACTGCTTGTATGATTTTATCACAACTTTGTTAAAAAAGTATAAAAGAATGAAAATTTTACTTGCGAAATATGTAAAATTTGTATAGAATGTAGTGTATGAGCGACGCATATAAAATGCAGCCGCGAGAAACGTTAATTTATTTCTAAAGGAGGAAATGAGAATGGCAGTAAGAGTAGCAATCAATGGTTTTGGTCGGATCGGTCGTCTGGCTTTCCGTCAGATGTTCGGCGCAGAAGGGTATGAGGTTGTTGCGATCAACGACCTGACAAGCCCGAAGATGCTTGCACACCTGTTAAAGTATGATTCTTCTCAGGGTAAGTATGAGCTCGCTGACAAGGTTTCGGCAGGTGAAGATTCCATTACCGTTGACGGACAGAATATTAAGATCTATGCATTCCCGGATGCGAACAACTGCCCGTGGGGTGAGTTGAAGGTCGACGTTGTATTAGAGTGCTCCGGCTTCTACACCAGCAAGGATAAGGCTCAGGCTCACATCAACGCAGGCGCTCGTAAGGTTGTTATCTCCGCTCCGGCAGGCAATGATCTCCCGACCGTAGTTTACAACACGAACCATGAGACGTTAAAGGCTTCCGATACGATCATTTCGGCTGCATCCTGCACGACGAACTGCTTGGCTCCGATGGCTGACGCACTGAACAAGTTCGCTCCGATCCAGTCCGGTATTATGTGCACGATCCACGCTTACACGGGTGATCAGATGACATTGGACGGCCCGCAGCGTAAGGGCGACCTTCGTCGTTCCCGCGCAGCAGCGATCAACATCGTTCCGAACAGCACGGGTGCCGCTAAGGCGATCGGTCTGGTTATTCCGGAACTGAACGGCAAGCTGATCGGCGCTGCACAGCGTGTTCCGGTTCCGACAGGCTCCACGACGATCCTGACGGCAGTAGTTAAGAAGGCAGGCGTTACGGTTGACGCGATCAACGCTGCAATGAAGGCTGCTTCCAATGAGTCCTTCGGTTACAACGAAGACGAGATCGTTTCC
>JAFSYD010000291.1 GCA_017443685.1 Lachnospiraceae bacterium
AAGATAATTCTGTAACAGTTCCTTAGAAAGAGTATAGCACAATAATTGCCATCACGCTCCTATTTTTTTATACGCACGTCACTGCGGAATGGGCTATGTGTTTTTAAATTATTCCGGCTTTAAAGGGCAGGACGACGATATGAAAAATATCAGTAACTATTCAGGTAGCACGAAGCGTATATCGCTGAGTGCGTATTTCGGCTTTGGATTACGGGCATCGGACACACTTTACATGTGCGGATGCACCGTGTCCGATGCAGTAACTGTTCAGGTATCTGAACAGTTACAAATATCAAAGGATATGTCGGCAAGATCAGCGATGAATATCAGCTGCTTTATTCCATACTGGAAGACTTCGGCTTTTCTTTTGACCTGGTCGACCGCCTCGAGTTTTGCGAGCTGCTTGGGGATATCAAGGAATCCGATACGCTGCGTGAAAAGGTTGACAACATAGATATCCGCCCTCTCGTGAAGATCAGTCCGCGCATATTTGCCAACGGGCTCATTTCCATGGCGGACGGGGCCGATATGAGCGATTACGTGCTGCCGCTGGCTGCCGACGCCTGCGACAAGGATGTATCGATGGTCTACGCGCCGAAAATGTCACCGGAGGGCTTCTTTCTGGTTCGCGTCGCGGAGCCGGAGGTCTTGCTATGTCGAAAACAACAGCTTTATTTCGACAGTAATATCCGCGATACCTCTGCCACACTTCTGTGTCTTAATTCCCGCGGCTCAAAGCGGATCACAGAATATACAAGCTGCATTACAAGCCCTGCGCCGAACGTACTTATAATTGTCCCAATTCCAACCGGCCCGCCAAGCAACCACCCTGCAAGAAGCACGACCGCCCACAATAGCACTTCCACTATGCCGATTGGAATTTTCGACATTCTCTTTCCCAAACCGACTAAAAGCGCATCTCTCGGTCCGCAGCATTGCTCACTTTTCATATAGACTGCCATTCCAAGTGCCATAAATACAAATCCTACGAACATCAGCGCAATACCAACCCAAATATTGCCGTTTAACGGCAGGGGATTGATACTGTTAAAAAACTGCACAAAATTTCCCGTCAGCATGGCATCTATGATCGTTCCGAAGCCGATCCGTTCTCTTAAGATTATATCGACTCCCAAAACAATGACCGCGATCATTGTCATGGAAAGACCGTAATTAAACGGCGTATGATAGGACAGCCCCATCCCCAGGCAATCCCATGGCGCAAGTCCTATATTTGCATATATCGTCAGGTGCACGCCAAACGAAAAAATAAACAGTCCGGCGATGATCCGCACCCATTCCATTATGATTTTCTGCTTCATTTTCAAATCTTGTGCTTCTTAATATCAATAACATCCGTAAACGCGCCGGTATCCGATCCCATGATTCCCGGGGTGTCTCACCTTACCTCCGTCAAAATCTCCCCTATACTGTCATGGAATACTAGGTCCGCCTTACCTTCCATCTTCGTTTTGCCCTTGTTGATGATCACGAGATATTTCCCGTGGAATTTGTGGGCAAAGTTTGCGGCGCTGCCTACCTCAAGGGATGTCCCTCCGATAATAAGC
>JAFSYD010000292.1 GCA_017443685.1 Lachnospiraceae bacterium
CGACATGAACGGCTTCACCGTGCGCGGCACGGACGTGGACGGCGACCCCTTTGAGATGATCAAGCCCGTGCCGAGCCTCTACTCCTGCCATATCGAGTACGAATACCTCGGCAAGCACGGCGACTGCGTCGATCTCAACACGCTCGAGGACACCTGGTACATCTATCCGCACGACTGCGATTTCGCCGTCACGAAGATGGCGCTTGCGACCGAGGAGCTGTACTTCGCGCACTGCCGCGCCTGCGGCCGTCCCTGCCCGCAGGGACTGGCTTGATACTAATATCCAATAGAATAGTTCACATCTTTCCGGGAGACTTTGCGCCATGCTGCGTTGCTTTCCTTGCAAATATATCTCCATTATTCGCTGCGGAAAGCGCCTTGCCTGACACAAATTCTCCTCGGAAATCTGTTGAACTCTCTTATTGGAAATTAGTATGAAACTGTTATTATGTAAACCGCTGGCCGCTCATAAGAGCGGCCAGCGGCTTTTCTTATGCTATTTTGAGGGATCGAGACTGCGGCGGTTACGCCAGATGATCGGCGTATTTGACCGCCATCGCGTGCCAGTTGGAGAGCGCTTCGCCCAGATTTGCCCCGCAGGATTCGCGGTACATGGCCCAGACGAACCAGTAGTAAGCGATCAGGGCGGTATAGGCCATAAAGTGGAATTCCTTCCGCTCCGTCCACTCGTCGCCGAGATACTCCCGGATAAAAAGCTTCGCCTCGTCGAAATCATACATCGCGTCGACGATATAATAGCCCACGTCGATCCCGGGGTCGGAGAAGCCGGCGTACTCCCAGTCGATGAGGATCACGCTCTCGTCGGGGAGGATCATCCAGTTCGGACGGTAGGTGTCGCCGTGGCAGAAGCATTTTTCAACGCCGTCTCCCAGCGTCCTCCGATACAGCTCTCCGACGGTTTTCTTCAGACGCTCGTGCTTATCAAAGCATCCTGCGTCTTTTTCCCTGAGCATGCGCTCCATGACGAGAGCGTCCTCCCAAGGCTTCAGGCCGTAATCGGCGGTAATGGGCGCCGCATGGAGCTTTCTCAGAACGGAAATGATCTTCTTCGAGTCTTCAAAAGAAGCGTAATCGGGTTCTCTGAACGACGGAATGAACGAAGAGATCTTCCAGCCTTCGATCACATCCATGTAAATGTAGGTCGGATCGATCCCGTATTCCCTGGCTTTGATCAGAGAGGCCTTTTCATTCCGTCGGTTGATGATCTTCTCCGTTCCTGTTCCGGGATGCCTGTAAATGTAGTCCTTCCCGTCGATGCCGAAGATGAAGGAGGTGTTCGTGAGCCCCTCGTGCACCGTTCGGAAATCCACGATATCTTCCTCGTCGCAGCGGAAGACCAGCTTGATATTCCGGAGGATGTCGCTTTTCGAATGGCTGACGTATCCGGGATCGAATGCGCGAAGCTGATCGAAATAGTCGAATTCGAAGATCGTCCCGGGGGCGTATTCCTTGAAATAAATGGGGGGAAGCGAAGCAAGATTGTCTTTGACCAGGCATTCCCAAAACTTGTCGTCATAGGCGCCGACGGAAAGATCCGCATCGGTCAGGGCAAAGTATTCCTCCGAAAAGGCCTGCGTCCAGAAGGCATGGCCGAGCAGCACAAAGCCGGAGCGGTATCCCGTGTCCATCTCTTCGATGCGCCCGTCGGCGGCGATATGAACGGTGAACTCGTCCTCAGGATCGCTGGAGGAGTATCCGGCGTAAAAGGAGCGGTATTCATAGCTGTGAAAAGGGTTCTCGGTGAAATAGCTGTCGCAGGCGCAAATATAGCTGTTGCGGATATGATCGCGGGCCACGCGAAGGCTTTCAATATTGTTTTTAACATTGTAAGCCGGATTGAACAGAAGCCGAACGCCGTACTTTTCCCCGAGATAGAGGAACATGTCCTTCTTGTATCCGAGTACGATCGTGATATCCGTGATCCCGGCCTCCCGCAACTGCAGGATCTGTCTTTCGATCAGCCTCTCTCCCCGTACCTCGTACAGGGCCTTCGGCTGCTCAAGCGAGAGCGGGATAAAGCGCGTGGCGGATCCGGCCGCGAGGATCACGGCGCTGTCGACGCGGTATGGCTCCAAAGCCGCTTTCCCTTTTTCCGTCAGGTATCCGCCCGACGTGTCGATATAGCCCTTTTCCATGAGCCGTGCGCGACAGGCGGGATCCCGAAGCGAGCGGTTCAGGAAGAGATCCGTCGTGCTCTGCGCCCTGCCGACAGACGCCTCATATACGTTGTTCAGGACACAGAATTCTTCTCTTGTCATGGCAGAAATGAACTCCTTAACAGGCTTTGCTCTTGCTTGTCATGCCGTCCCAGAAGGCTTTGGCGACGGAGCGCTTGGCCGAACGGTAGTCTTCTCCTCCGAGGATCAGCTTTTCGACCCGCAGATCCTTGATCTCGCCGGAGGGGATCGCATAGGGATTGGCGGAAAGGATGACCATGTCCGCGATCTTTCCGAGCTCCAGGCTGCCGCGCTCCTTCTCGTCGAAGGAAGTGTAATAACCGTTGTAGGTACACATCCGGAGCGCGTCGCGGATACAGACCGCCTCGGCGGGGTTGGGATTGTTCACAGCCTTGTCCATCCACACGATCGGGTCCGGCGAGGTGCAGGGCGCATCGGATCCGAAGGATACGACGATACCGTTGTCCAGAAAACTGCGGATCGGATTGAGACGCGCGCAGCGCTCTTTGCCCATGATGGATTCAAGATATTCGTCCGGCTCCTGCTTCCAGTTGATGAAAGCGCTCTGGACCGGCATGGTGATCCCGTACTTGCCGCAGATCCGGATCCCTTCCTCCGTCGGCAGACAGTCGTGGATGATGCCGTGGCGGTGATCGGCGCGCGGACAGTCGTCCAGCGCGGCTTTCAGCGCACGGGTCGCTTGATCGAAAGCCTTGTCGCCTATGGCGTGCATTTCGATCTGAAGGCCGGCGCGGTTCGCTTCCTTGCAGAAGGCAATGACCTTTTCATCGGAATAATACAGAACGCCGTTTCCGCCCTCGCTGTCGATGTACGGTTCGATCATTGCGGCGTCGTGCGAACCGAAGCAGCCGTCGAGCGCGCTTTCAAAGCAGCCGCCGATGCGCGGAAGTTTTCTGCTGACGGCAGCCTTGACGTTCATCGGCTGCGGGAAGACGCGCAGCTGGAACCCGTTCTGCAGGGATCTGGCA
>JAFSYD010000293.1 GCA_017443685.1 Lachnospiraceae bacterium
TTCATCCTTGAACCGAAGATCCGCCCACATAACACGCGGGACACCCACAGACTGATCCAGCTTTGTAAGAACAGCTTCATAACCCGGCGTAAGAAGGGCGTCGTAGCGCGACCGGTAGATCGGATCCGTCGGATCTGTGCGGTCATCCTCGGGCAGGCTCTCATAGATCCTCTTCCCCTGCGCAAGGATGTCCGCCAGCTCCTTTTCCGTCGCTTCATCCATAAGATCCTCGATAACCGACCAGTTTTTATCCATAACAGCCGCTATGGTTATGATCTTGTACAGGCGCGTGGCCACCCCAAAGGAGAGCCCTGCGATCGCAATACTGACGATACCGATGGCAAGGCTAAGCCGAAGGCCGATCCCAAAATGAATGTTATCCGGCTTCAGAGCCTTCATAATCCTCATTTTAAGATTATGCTTCCGCGGGCCCGCCGAGGAATTCCACAACGCCGTCCACACCGATGGTTCCGTCAAGCACATCGCACAGAATGGGGATGTAGGTATCCGCGATCATGCACGCATTGCCCACCGCGATATCCATCTGGTGGAATAAAAGGTCATCCGGAAGCTCCATCGGCATGATGGATGTCAATACATAACAGAAGAACCTGTGATCCTTGTCCACGGAAAAGCAGCCTGCGGGAACATTGAAATTCACATACGACAGTGCTTCATAAAAATCCGCCATGCGTTCCTTTGGCAGCTCGTCCGTGATGGTGAGCACGCACATAAACGCCTGCGCGGTATCCTCCTCATCGTTAACCGGTCGGAAATAGAAGTCGCCGAGGATCTCCAGCTCCTGATCGGGATCCCCGATCTCATCCAGGATGGCGCTGATCATTTCCGGCGCGCCTTCATCGTTTCTGACCACCGCGGCGATCTGCGCTGCGTTCAGCTCCTCGCACAGGGTGTTCATAAGCTCATGTCTTCTTTCTTCTAAAACCTTAATGTCCATATTATCCTCCATTTCGTTTTCGTTCCCATTGTAATATCGATCCGTCAGCGCGATCTGTCTGCCTGCTTATCACGAAGCGGACATCTTACGCACCAGCGTATGCTCATCCGGCAGCCCCTTCTCCTCATTATAACGAAGGTTTAAGGCTTTCACAAAGGTGATATACGCCTCTTTCTCCGCCGGATCCGTACCCTTGTTGAAGAGCTTTTCACGGATCAGACGCGCGAACTTCGAGGAAATGAATTCCGCCGCGACTTTCATGTTGGAAAACCCCGCATAAGCGGCAATCCTTGACCTTAAAGCAGCCTTCACCCTTTCCTTCGGTTCATTTACCTGATTGTGGGCATTGTTCATATGGTTCTTATACCGCCGCGCCACTACCTTTTCGGCGAGCGCATCCAGGTTGAAGAAATTGTCAAACAGCGTGGTCTGCAGCTTCCCGACCTTAATGATGTCATGGATGGAGCCGACAATGGATATAATCGCACCCGCAACCTGCGTAACCTGTCCGATTCCCGGGACCATAAGCCCGACCGTGGCAATTCCCGCGCCCACGGAACTGTATATCGCTTTGGTCATCTGACGATCCGTAAGATCCTGCTGCAGCTTCATCATATTCTTTTCATATTTCAGTTCGCGTTTCTGCTGCTTCGTCAGCTTATCCTTGCCCTGCTTTTCTAATTTCTCACGCTTTTGCTTAAAATAATCTCCTGCCTTTCCGCCGTATGTCCTCATTTTGTCGGCTGCCAAGAGCTGGCTTACGGCAACGCCGGTACTGATCACCACGCCAACCCCTCCGGCGAGATCGTGCACCGCATCCGCGGCCGCCGTCAAGCCTTTCGCACCTTCAAAAAACTTGCTTGTGAGCATCAGGCCTTTCTCTACGGCCGTATAGGTGGATTGAATGATCTGTAAGGATTTCTCCGCCCTCTCTTCATTCGACATCTGGGCACCGGTACCGATCAGCGTGATCGTGCTGGTCACGGCGCCGAGCAGGGCAACCGCGCCCTCCGTCCCCGTTTGGAAGGCTCCGTCCAGAAGCTTCTTATCCAGCAGATTGGGGAGTTTGGTGAAGATGCTGTAGTTGGATGCGACTTCCTTGACTTCGGTCTCCTTTCGTTCCTTTTTGTTCATATAGACTTCATCGCGTGCGGTTCCGCTGTCATCGGTGCGCAGCTGCTCCGCGAGCCGCTCGCAATAGGCGCGGGACTCGTTCACCTTCGACTCGGCAACGGCCTTTTCCCGCTTACTTTTCGCGTTCTGCTTCGCCTTCAGATCATCCCGGTATGCCTCCAGAGCATGCTTAAACTCCACAAGCTGTGAAAGGATCTTTTCCTCCTCCTTGTCGGGCGCACCTCCCTCCGGCGCATTTGCACCCTTCTTTTGCTCCTTGCGCTCAACCGCCGTTATGGCGTTGACCTCTTTCCGGTATTGCATGGTCACGTGGTAGGCGTCCGTGAGCTTATGCATGTACGTATAGGCGCCTGTCGCCCGCTTCCAGAATTTGAGCTCGGTCGCAAGGATCTGATTCTTGAATCCGTCCAGCGAGGGGACATAATTCTGAGAGATCCCGACGTCGGAAATGTTGGCGTCCCTGCGCCGTTCCATTTCCACAAGGTAATACATATGGAGCCGCTCCCTCTTGGACAGGGAAAGGATCCGCGCGACCAACTCTCCGTCCGTATTCTTGACGAAGGGAAGGATCAATCCGGCAAGACCGCCGTTTTGGAAATTCCGGATCATCCATCTGTCGATCTCATTGATCCCCTTCAGCTGCTCGGAAGAAAGCTCCTCCTTATCGTCTTTGGGGACATTCTTATACTTTTCGGTACTCTCGATCTCCCCTTCCTCTTCCATATGGTTTTCGATCGTTTCGGTAAGCCCCTCCTCCTTATGCCGGGAAGCGGCAAACAGCGTTTTCCAGACAAGACACTCCTCATATTCCTTGATCATCTCATTGATATCGGAGTTCCTGTCTGCCTCAACCGGGAACCTGTCACGGTACAGCCGGATCTCTCTGTCATAGAGAACCAGCGCATTGTACTTTTTCTCCAGTATCTCCTGGCCGGGCATATATCCCTGGCTCATCTTAATGATCTGGGCGCGGTATTGCAGGTACGCCTTCGCACCCTTCTTTAAGGTCTTCTCGATCGTCTTATCCGACTCCCCGACTTCGTGCTGGGCGTTGTCATTCAGATAGATCGCATTCTTTTCTTCCTCGGTCAGCATGCTTTGCGCGCACTTGGCGACCATTTTCTGTACCTTCTCGGCAACCGCGGTCCTTCCCTTTCCGATAAACCCGTATATCCCCTTCTTCTGATGCGTGGTAACGTAGGTACCCGCCGTCTGCGCGAGTTCATACAGCTTGCCCATGCTTTCGGACGTATCCGGCAGCCCGGACATGTTCGGGTTGCCGGATTTATCGTGGGTCATATGGAACCATTCGGTCAGACTGTCCATAAGATCCATGGCGGTATCGCTGCGTTTCTCTTCTCCCTCATACTCATCCTTTTTGGCCCCGAAAACTTCCGTCCCATAGGCGAAGGAATTCAATGTGAATTCGGTAGAAGCATCCCCGCCAAGCTTCTTCGACAGCAAGTTTACGCCCCTTACAACAGCGTTGGCCTCCACCTTAATGGGCTTGCCCCATTCGTTCTGGAACTCTTCGGCAAAGGATATGATATTGCCCGCCATCCGCGTCATCCGCGTTTCCTGCGGAACATCATAATCAACGGCCCCGCCGGCGCCCTGCTTCTTAATCCAGGCCGATGACTGCATCAGCGCCGTCTCTTCCAGCTTGGTCTCTTCCTTCATAAACGGTTCCTGATGCAATATAAGCGTCTCCTGCTCATTCTCTGTCAGCTTATGTAAATCATCCATTAGTTGTCCTCCTTTCTCCTTCCGTAGAATATCTCTGTCCCTGTTTCATTCGGTAAGAGCTTATCCGTAAGCGCCTTCGCTGCTGCTGTTATTCTCGGAATCATTACCACCGTCTTTGGCGGGTAGCTCTTTAACGCCTGCATGATGCTGTAGCGGATCATATATCCGAGATTCTTTTGAAATTCCGGCCCGTAGGCAAAAAGCAGCGCGGGGATCAGCGTTCCCGACGGGGTCCTTCGGACCAGAAAA
>JAFSYD010000028.1 GCA_017443685.1 Lachnospiraceae bacterium
ACCTGCGCCGCCTGCGCACGCGCTTCCATGGAGGACTGCTGCCAACCGGTCTCATTTGACACGCTTGAAAAAACGGCGGGATTTTCCACGATCTTCTGCATCAGAAGAACCGGTACGTCCTCCGGGGTAATGTCATTTACAAAAAACCGGATACTGTCCGATCCCTTCAGGTAATTATACAGATAGGTCTGCACGCTCTGTCCGGCGTGTACCGTCGTCTCGTTCGTTCCGCCGGTAGTCGGATTCGTACCCTTGATATGTACCTCGCCGGAGGTCAGCGTCAGCTTCGATACGCCGTTTAAGGGATTGAAGATCACATAACCGGAGGTGCCGCGGACACCGATCAGCATGGTCTGCGTCGTGATGTCGAACAGCTCTTCCTCGCCTAATTTTTCCGTTGTGTAAAAATATAACGCGCCGGTCTCGAGGTCGATGTTGATCTTTTTATCTTCCTGTGTGAACACCGCGCGGCTGTCCGTATCGACGCCCGCCGCCTTCGTCGCGTCAAGCATCAGATCCGCCGATCCGTCGGCCCCCGTCTCCATTATGTTGCCGTTATGCAGCAGCATCTTTTCGCGAAGCGTTACGCTGCCTTTCTCATCACTCAAACGGACACCGCCGACATACCGCAGCACCTGGATGGTCGTTGCCGAAAGCCCGTCTTCCTTTTTGGAAAACAACAGCACTCCAACCACGATCGCCACAAGGATGACGACCGCGGAAACGATTGCGACAGTCTTTTTGCTTACCTTCTTTTCATCCATTTCAACCCCTGATCAAACGGCATAAGGACCGTTGAAAAATTACCCCCTATGCCCTGCCTTTATGGTACGCAGCCTGCTTACGCGCCAAGCAAAAACGCCACGTATCCGCGGTACGCCTCATACAGATCCACCTTGCTGATGATCTCCCACGGTGCGTGCATATTCAAAACGCCGACGCCGCTGTCGATCACGAGCATCGCGTAATTGCCCAGAATATACGCGATCGTACCGCCGCCGCCCTGATCAACCTTGCCAAGCTCCGCCGTCTGGTATGACACGTCCGCCGCGTCTAAAATTCCTCTGAGCTCACCCATATATTCCGCACTCGCATCGTTCGAACCGGATTTGCCGCGGGCGCCCGTGTATTTGTTGAAAACGAGCCCCTTCCCGAAATATGCCACGTTCTTTTTATCGAAAACGGATGCGTAATTCGGATCAAACGCCGCCGATACATCCGAAGACAACGCCCTGGAATTCTCCAGCGCACGACGGACGCTAAGCTCCGAGGCGCCGCCCAGAAGCGCATTCAGCTCCGCAACCGTATTTTCAAAGAACCGCGACTGCATTCCGGTGGCGCCGACACTGCCGATCTCTTCCTTGTCCACTAAAAGGCAGGCGTACGTTTTCGCTCCGGGCTTCGCGTCCCGGATCGCCATAAACGACGGATACGCGCACACACGATCGTCGTGACCGTAGCCCATCACCATACTTCTGTCCAGCCCGTAATCCCTTGCCTCACCTGCCGGAACCACCTCGATCTCCGCCGATACGAAGTCCTCCTCGGTGATATCATAAGTCTCTTTTAAAATACGTAACACATTCTGCTTGACGACATCCTTTTTCTTCGGCTTGCCCTCTTCATCCTTTTCCAGCTCATCGATAAGCGCCGGAATGCTGCCGACAAGCACATCCAGATCCTCGCCCTCTACGACCTTCGCTCCCTTTTTGTCCATCTGATCGGATGCCAGATGGATCAGAAGATCACTCACGCCGACCACCGGATCACCCGGCTTGTCACCGATGTTGACAGCGATCTTCGTGCCGTCTGCCTTTACCACGACGCCGTGCAGGGCAAGCGGCAGCGTCACCCACTGGTATTTCTTGATGCCGCCGTAATAATGCGTGTCGAGAAGCACCAGCTCGCTGTCCTCGTAGACGGGATTCTGCTTTAAGTCCATCCGCGGCGAATCAATATGCGCTCCCAGGATGCTCATGCCTTTTTCAAGCGGCTCCGTGCCGATCACAAAAGCAGCGAACGCTTTGCCGCGGTTGGAACGGAATACCTTATCGCCCGCCGAAAGGTTCTCCCCCTTTTCAATGAGCTCGTCGAGATCTGAAAATCCCGCCTTTTTTGCTTCTTCTATGAAAAAAGCGGTGCATTCGCGCTCCGTTTTACAATTCGATAAAAACTGCCGATAGCCCTCGGCAAAATCCATTACCTGCCCGCGCTTTTCTCCTGCAGGATATTTTTCCCATGCGTTCTTACGTTCCATTTCCTTATGCCTCCTGTATGAATGTATGTTGCTGTTTTACTGTCAGATGCCTTTGTCCGGCCGCTTTTGCGCGGCTCTTTATGAATTCTTCGCGAGATTCTCCTGTACGCGCCGGTAAAGCTCCGCCGCCGCGTTGTATCCCATTTTTTTCTGCCGGTGATTGACCGCCGCTGTCTCGCAGATGACCGCTAAGTTCCGTCCCGGGCGGATAGGCAGGGAGTGACATACGATCTGATTGCCGAGAATCTCGATGTACTCGTCCTCCATACCGAAGCGCTCGTATTCCGTTTCCTTTTTCCAGTCCTCAAGCTTGATGACAAAGTCCAGCTTCTGGGAATTTTTTACACACTCTACGCCGAAGAGGGACTTCACGTCAATGACGCCGATACCGCGAAGCTCGATCAGATGCCGCAGCACTTCGGGCGATGAACCGATGATCGTATTGTCGTCGATGCGCCGAAGCTCAACATTGTCATCCGCCACCAGCCGGTGTCCGCGCCGGATCAGCTCCAGCGCCGCCTCACTTTTGCCGATGCCGAAATCCCCCATGATCATCAGGCCTTCGCCGTATACATCGACCATTACGCCGTGCATGCTCTGCATCGGTGCAAGCTCATAGCGCAACACATAGATCAGCTCCGCCATAAATTCCGAGGTCGGCCGCTCCGTTGAAAGGATCGGCACGCCCTTCGAACGGGCCACGGTCAAAAACTCTTCCTGCGGCTTAAGACTGCGGCAGATGATGATGCACGGCATCTTATAAGATAACAGCTTTGTCAGCATCGCATAGCGTGCTTCGTCGGATTCGATATGCTGTAAATAGGTCCACTCCACCATCCCGACCAGCTGGATGCGGTCCGAGTCAAAATGCTCGAAATACCCGGTCAGCTGCAGTGCCGGCCGGTTGATGTCCCGCACATTCACATACCGCGATTCCAGTGAGATTTCGGGAGTAAGATTTGTAAGTTTCAACTTTTCCGCGATGACCGAAAGCTTCGCGCCCTTATCTTCTGCCATATGTTCCCTCCTAAAGATGTTAGTTATCTTGTATCTGTTCAGCAGGCTGAACAGATACGCGAGGCATCAAGGCTTGCGCCATTGAAAATTGATGCCTCGCCCGGTGGATTTACGTTACCGGGCAGTCGCTCAGCAGTAAATGCTTCGCGCTGCTGAACAGTTACGTTATCTTTTCTATTATATATGCCAAAAAGGTTGAAATCAACCGAAAACGTCTATGCGGCTGTATTTTGGGGGTATTATGATCGCGGGTTGTCTTAGCGCTGCAGACCTGCCGTGGGATCGCGCTAAAAAACCGCGGCGTTCCCTGGTCATACGATCAGCCGATACGGCGCTTTTGGGGTCGCGTGATCAGCCGGTACACCGCTTCCGGGTCAGGTGATCAGCCGGTAAACCGCTTCCATATCCAGATGCTCGCGCAACAGACCGGCGAGGGCGTCGTATTGTCTTTCCTTAAATTCCGTCACTGAAAGTAATGATCCGTCTTCCGGGATATGCCATTCCTTCGCTTTGGCCTTCTGATCGCCGGCGAGATACTCCGCAAGCCGCTCCACAATTCCTGCCTCATCGAAAAAGCCGTGCAGATAGGTGCCGAAGACGTTCCCCTTTGCGGCATATATACACGTTGTTTCTCCGGCGCCACTCCTTTCGCTTCCTGCAGCATAGTGATCCCTGTCCCATACAGCCTCTCCCGTCCGTTCCCATCCAGGTGCCATAGACGAATCCTCCGCCGGCTGTCCATCCATTTCATCCCCGTACAGGCCCACCCTGCCATAGGTCCGCGCCGCATGGATCTCGTAACCCTGTGCCGTAAGTCCCGAAAAAATGCCTTTCTCCATCCGCATTTCGCTGCGCCGCAAAACCTTGTCCTCTGTGAAAACGGTCGTCACCGGCAAAAGGGAAAGCCCCTGCTGCCCTTCCATCTTTCCTTCCGTATGCTCCGGGTTATAAAGCTCCTTGCCGAGCATCTGAAATCCGCCGCAAATACCGATGACCGGCACCCCTTCTTCTGCCATTGCGGCAACCGCATCCGCCAGAGCGCTTTCTTTTAACCATACAAGATCGTCCATCGTGCTTTTCGTTCCCGGTAGGATCACCGCGTCCGGCGTACCAAGCTGCCCGGCATGCGAAACATAACGCACGCCCAAAAGCGGATGCCTTGCCATCGGCGCAAAATCGGTAAAATTGGAAATGTGCGGCAGACGGATCACCGCAATGTCCACCGGCTTATGATGCTTCGTTACAAGAAGCGACTCACTCAAAGAATCCTCGTCGTCGAGCGCGATATCCATGTAAGGGATCACACCGTACACCCTTTTATTCGTTCGCTCCGAAAGCTCCTTTAACCCCGGCATAAGAAGACCTTTGTCCCCGCGGAATCTGTTGATGACAAGCCCTTTGACGCGCTCCCTCTCTTTTTCCGAAAGCAGCAAAAGCGTCCCCAAAAGCTGTGCAAAAACTCCTCCCCGGTCAATGTCCCCGACGAGAAGCACCGGCGCGTCCACCGCTTCCGCGAGCCCCATATTCACAATGTCGTTCTCCCGCAGATTGATCTCCGCCGGCGAGCCCGCGCCCTCGATCACGACGATGTCGTATTCGTTTTGCAGGCTGTGATACGCCGAAAGAATATCGGGCAGAAACTGTCTCTTTTTGCGATAATACTCCGCCGCATCCATCGACGCGTGGATCTTCCCGTTCAAGATCACCTGGCTGGTATGATCCGCGGTCGGCTTTAACAGGATCGGGTTCATCCGCGCATCACATGGAATCCCGGCCGCTTCCGCCTGCATTGCCTGCGCGCGTCCGATCTCAAGACCGTCCGGCGTCACATAGCTGTTGAGCGCCATATTCTGACTTTTAAACGGAGCGATGCGATAACCGTCCTGTCGAAACAGGCGGCACAGCCCCGCAACGAGAAAGCTTTTGCCGACATCCGACATGGTCCCCATGATCATGATACTGCCCATCGGTTAATTCCACCCCCTTGCCGTGGGATCAAGCATATCCGCCGCGCCATATAAAAGTGCGTTTAAGATCGCCGCCGCCACGGTGCTGCCCCCCTTTCGTCCCATCGGCGCGATCACAGGAACGCCGTATGTTTCACACGCCAAAACAATCCTTTCCTTTGCTTCCACCACGTTCACGAAGCCTACCGGCGACGCAACGACAAATGCAGGCTCGTATCCGTTTTCCATTTTCTCCGCCAATATGAACAGTGCCGTCGGGGCATTTCCCACGATATGA
>JAFSYD010000294.1 GCA_017443685.1 Lachnospiraceae bacterium
AAGGTGGAGCCCTGCGTATAGACGGAATCCACCGTGATCTCACCGTCCATGAGTTCCACCAGCTGCTTTACGATGGAAAGGCCTAAGCCTGTTCCCTCGATGTTGCGGTTCTTCTCCTCATCCACACGTTTGAACGCATCAAACAGGTAAGGGAGCGCCTCCTTTTTGATGCCGCTTCCCGTATCCGTAACGGCCATGGTAAGCCAAACCGCGTTTCCCGACCGGCGTTCGGATTCGATATGCAGCACCACGCTGCCCGACGGCGTGTATTTGACCGCATTATTCAAAAGGTTGATCAGGATCTGCTTGATGCGCACCTCATCCCCGTAAAGCTCCGCCGGCACGTCCGGATCCACATCCACATGAAGGGCAAGCCCTTTCTCATCTGCCCGCGCCCAGATCATATTCACGATATCCGACAGCAGATCGGCAAAACGGTAAGACACGGGGACGATGTCCATTTTGCCGGATTCGATCTTCGACATATCCAAAATGTCGTTGATGATCGACAGCAGCATTTTGCCCGCGCCTTCGATATTCTTCGCATCCGACGCGATCCGGTCGGATACGGTGTCGTCCCGCAGGATCAGCTCGTTTAACCCCAGTATCGTGTTGATCGGCGTACGGATCTCATGGCTCATACTGGAAAAGAAGCGGTTCTGCGCGCGGTTGAGCTCTTCAACCTCATGGATCGCCGCTTTCGCACGGGCGTTCTCCTCCATAAAGAGGCTGTTCTGGAACCATACCATAACGTAGATCAGAAGTCCCACCACGATCACGGAGATCAGAGAATCCACATAAAACAGATCCGTCCCGTGCTGGGCCGCAAGCTCCGGATGCGAATAGTCGAACACATACTCCGCCACCGTGACGATGCTAACCACGGCAAACATGACGATCCGGCCGAGTCCCTCCAAAAGCAGCCCGATATAAAGATAGGCAAAAACCACCCATACCGTCGATCCGCCTTGCAATCCACCGCCGAACAGGAAGGTTCCCGGCAGCATCACAAGCGCCGTACCCAGTGAGATCAGCACCGCTCCGAGGTGCAGCTTATGAAAATGCACCGCAAAATACGTCACAACCGTAAGGAAAACAATGGCGCCCCCTAAGAGCATCATTTCCATTATATTTTCCCCGGCGACCATATCTCCGAGGAGGACCGCAAACAGACCTAACACCGCGATCACGTTCATCAGGATGAACATCCGCTCACGGAAGCTGCGTTTGGAATCCTCGATCCTGTCTACTATCCTTTGCAGCATTACGCACCGCCTTTCCGCGCCAAAGGCAGCTTACGCATGATATGCTCGAATTCCGCCACGTCGATCGGCTTTGCGAGGAATCCCTCGAAGCCCTCCTTAGCAAAGGCCTCCCGCGCGGAGCTTACCGTATTCGCGGTCAGCGCTACGAAATGAACGATCCGGTTCTGCGCATTCGCGATCCGTTTGATCTGACGTGCCGTTTCTATTCCGTCCATGCCGGGCATCATATGATCCATGAAGATCACATCATACTCCTTTTCGGCAAATTTTTCAATTGCTTCCTGCCCGCTGTCTGCCGTATCGATCGTAAGATTATAATCGGAAAACAATCCTTCGGCCACAACGAGGTTCATTTTTTCGTCATCCACGATCAGGGCCGTAACGCCGGTTAAGTCGATCCGCAGATGCCTGTCCGTCGCCTCATTCTCCCAATGCGTAAGCTTAAGCGCCCTTGCCGCCGTATCCACGTAAAACGGCCGGGGGATCTGCAATATCCCGGCTTCTTCCTCGCCGGGCGGCTCATCCGAAATGACGGCCACACGGATGGTGGCGCGGATCGCGTGGAAAAACATTTTATGCTCTTCGTATTCCTCCCTGCCGGTAAAAATATGCGTCACGCTGCCCGTCTCGCAAAGCGCGGTAAGCTCCGCGATCGTGGACGCCTGCACAAAGGGAACGGACAGATTACCGAACATATCCGAAAGCGTCGTATTAACATAATCCCGCACGCGAGGGATCTTGTACTTTTCCAGCATAAAGAAGGAAACGACGTTATACGCATCCCCGTCATCCACCGTAATGCAGGGCGATCCGTCCACCACGGTAAGCGGAATGCTCACACGCGCCGTCGTGCCGACACCCGCGAAGCTGTCCACGCGGACAAAGCCCTCCATCTCGTGGACCAGGCCGTAAATAATGGCATACCCAAGCCCGATCCCGCCGGTACTGCGGTCACGTTTGCGATTCGACTGGTAGAGCCCCTTCGATAAGCGGGCGATCTCTTCGCGCTGCATGCCGATGCCGGTATCCGACACCTCGATATCCAGGTTGATGCCGTACTCCCGCTTCGCCGCGGAAAGGCTTACGAATACGCCGCCCGTCTCGGTGAACTTGGCCGCATTGGAAAGCAGGTGTGCCATGATCCGTCCGAGCTTTGCCACATCCCCATAGAGGGTATGCGGGATCCGCACATCCATATCCACAATAAGGGTCAGGCCCTTTTCCGAAAACAGCTTCCGCTGCTGCCGTAAGATGTCATACAGGAAGTCCGCCGCCGCAAACTCCTCTTTTGACAGCAGCACATGTCCGCCCGTGATCTCCGTATATTCCAGAATATCCTCCGCCTGTGCCGCTAACTGTTCGCCCGCATTTAAGATCGCATAGACTTTTTCGTCCTCCCGCTCTTTTAAAAGCAGTGTAGAAAGTCCGGTGACCGCGTTGATCGGCGTACGGATCTCATGGGAAATATTTGTCAAAAAGTCCTCGGTCTGCCCTTTTACCTCGGTAAGCTCCTCCTGGACCGAATCGATCTCGCTGCGCTCGTGATCCGCACGTTCGTAGGCCGCACGGCAAACCCGGTAGATCACGCTCACGCCGATGATGTGCATACCGGCGCGTGCCGCTTTGGCACCATCGACAGCCGGTATCCCGTCACGATAAAGGTTAAAGATCTGTAAGATCATCAAAAACAGATATTCAATGTATACATAACCGATGAAATTCTGCCGGTCCGTCTGCGAAAAAGCGATCAAAAGCATTGCCGCAAAAAGCGACAGATCAAAAAAGCCTTCCGGATGTACGCCCTGAAAAAGCAGGAAAAACATCAGAAATCCCGCAAAGATATAGATGCGCATACGCGCCGTGAAAAGCTGGCGGATATGAATCACCCATGAGATCAGGACGCCGCAGACCAAAAGCGGCAGCACCCATGCTTCCCATTTGCAATATAATCCTTCCACCACCAACATCCCGCCGTAGATGGTCATCACGACAAGCAGCGCGATGTGGAGGCCGGTTGTATTTGTATCTGTTTCTTTCATTGCACTTCTTTAAAACAGTCGCTTCCGTAAATTCCGGAAACGACTGCTTATCATTATATCTGTGGGGCGCGATCACATACGCCCTGCCGCTCGCGGGATGTGTACCTCTCATCCTGCCGAAACGGCGGATTATGCCAGTGCCGCCGTGATGATCGCCATCGAATACACTTCCAGGGCATTGCAGCCGCGGGATAAGTCGTTGACCGAACCGTTCAATCCCAGAAGGATCGGTCCGTAAGCATCAAAATTGCCCATCCGCTGCGCGATCTTATATCCGATATTGCCTGCGTTGATGTCCGGGAAAATGAAGGTATTCGCATGTCCCGCAACCTGTGAATCCGGCACCTTCTGCTTGGCCACACGGGGAGCTACCGCCGCGTCGAACTGCAGCTCGCCGTCGATCGGCGTAGAAGGGAACTTCGCTTTCGCCTTCGCTGCTGCGTTGCGCATCTTTTCCACGTCCTCACCCTTGCCGCTGCCCGCGGTCGAATAGGAAAGGAAGGCAACCTTCGGATCAATGCCGAAAAGCTTCGCGCACTCGATCGTCTCACCGCAGATCTCTACAAGCTCATCCTCACTCGGCGTGATGTTGATCGCGCAGTCTGCCATTGCGATCACCTCGTTGTCGCCGGTCGCTGCCGGACGAACCAGAATGAAGCACGAGGATACGATGGAATTGCCCGGCTTCGTCTTCAACAGCTGCAGGGCCGGACGGACCGTATCTGCCGTCGAATAGGTCGCGCCGCCTAAGAGCGCATCCGCCTCTCCCATTTTCACAAGCATCGTTCCGAAATAATTCGCGTGGGACAGCGTCTCGCGTGCCTGCTCCTCCGTCACGCCCTTGCTCTTACGAAGCTCACAGAATGCCGCCACCATCTCGTCCATCTTCTCGTAATGCGCGGGGTCGATGATCTGTGCCCCGCGGATGTTCGCGCCGGAATTCTCCGCCACCTCTTCGATCTCCTTCGGATCACCCAAGAGGATCGGCTTTAAGAAATAGCCTGCCAAAAGCCTTGAGGACGCCTCTAATATTCTCGGATCATTCCCTTCCGTGAAGACAATGCGCTTCGGACTCTCCTTCAACTTCGCGATCATACTGCCAAAACCAAAATCCGCCATTTTGTAACTCCTTTCCCTTTATATATCAAACATGATATTTATAACCTCTAATTCGGTATTGTACCACATTTTGGCCCGAACCCGCAATATGAAATGAAAACGTCCCGTCAAATCCTCTTTCGCCAAAAAGCGGAAGGTGGATCTTGTCCGCTCCTTCCGCTTTTGGATGTATGAGTTTTAAAAGGAAATATCCGTTATCTTTTCCGGTAGAAAAATGCGAATCCCAATCCCGCGATGAGCACTGCTGCCGTTGCGCCAAGCAGCTTCCAGGATTTTTCATCCACTTCGGATAACGATATTCCGGTTGAGACTGCTTCCTGCTCCTCTTCCTCCTCGTCATCATCGTCTTCCTGTAAATCCTCGGGGCGTATACCGCCCGGCCCTCCGTGTCCCATTTTAGACGAGTCTCCGTCCTGAGTATCGTCTGACCCGCCGTTTGCTTCCGGGCCCCGGGCACCTTCCGCCTGACCATTTGCTTCCGGGTCCCGGGCACCTTCCGCCTGACCGTTTGCTTCTCCGTCTTGGGTATTGAAGTCCGGCGGTGCCGGGAAGTCCCCATCCTCCGGGTTAAAGTCCGGCGGTGCCGGGAAACCGTTCCCAAAACCTTCGTCTTCGCTTTCCGATGCCGCATCATCCTCGCTGTCGGAAGACCGATGCATTCCCATTCCGTGACCGCCAAAATCGCCTCCGTTCATTCCCGGGAATCCGCCGCTTTGCGCTTCTCCGGCAGATGCAGACACCTCCTCTAACGTGATCTCTTCCGAGCTATCTCCGATCAAAAGCGTATAGGTGTTTTGCACCTGCATCTCGGGGCAGCTGATGATCACGGAGGAGAAGCTGCACGGTACCTCCCAGGAAAGGAGCTCATTGCCGCCTGCATCCTTCAGCGTTACCGCCGTGCCCGCCCCAGCGTCTGTGCTGCACATATACAGGATCGAGCACTGCGTTGAGGTCTCATCGAACTTTTCCACCATCCCCGATCCGCCTGCCGCGATCACGGTACCGCCGCTGATCTCGCATACGCCGCCGTTCTCGCTTGCATAGTCGATCGCACAGTTTGTACCGCCGCCTGCCAGACTGACACGGATCGTACCGCCCGTGATATAGATGTCGCCGTTCGAGTCGATACCATCGGCGTCACGGGCATTTTCATTGATGATCGTCAATGCTCCGCCGCTGATCTTAACGTAGGTTTCTTCGTCTTCTTCCTCTGCTTTTTCATCTTCATCGTCTCCCGATGCCTCTTCCGTCTCTTCAGTGTTCTCCGCGCTGTCGTTCCTTTGCGCCTCCTCTTTCATTTGGGACGTCTGCGCTTCTTGTGCGTCAGTCATCTCCTCTTTTTGAGCTTCCCCGGAACCTTCATCTTCATCGTCTCCCGATGCCTCTTCCGTCATCTCCGGACGCTCGGGGTGTTCTACGTCTTCCGTCTCTTCAGTGTTCTCCGAATTTTCGCCCGGCATCTGACCGCCCGGACCTCCGCCGAATCCGC
>JAFSYD010000295.1 GCA_017443685.1 Lachnospiraceae bacterium
CCTCTTCCTTTTCCTTTTTCTTCTTTGCCTTCTCTTCTTCTTTTTCCTTTTTCTTACGGGCTTTCTTCTCCTCGGGCGACTCGCCGTCTTCGTCGTCCTCATCCTCGTCGTAATCCTCGGCGAGCTCTTCGCTTTCCGCCGCTAACTGTTCCAGGGATGGATCAACGATACCGACATTTGTTGCGTCGTCCTCCGCATCCGTTTTCTTGAAGATTGATAAAATGCGTGCCAAAAGACCGGGCTTTTTTTCGGCTTCGGCGCTGTTGGCACCTTCCCGGCTTTCCACACCGCTGCCGCCGCTTTCGGCACTCTTTGCACCGGCTTCGAACGCTTCTCTTGTTTCCGAAAGCTCCTCTCCCGTCTCATCCGATGTCAGAAGCTCTCCGATATCCACACCTTCGTCGCCCTCCGAGGCAAGCATATCCATCAGATTCAGATCGTCCCCCAGTTCGTCGTCCATCAGGGGAACCTCCTGCGCTTCGGTACCGTTAGCCATCACATCACTAAGATCCAGCTCATCTTCCGCGTATTCGGGACCGAGCACGTTCTCTTCGGAAGCGGATGCAGGTGTGTCCGCCGGCGCGCCACCCGGAACACCGGCAGTGAAAGACTCCGGTGCCGGAGCGTTCATCTGCTCATTGATACTGTTTAAAAGGTCGGAATTACCTTCCTCGATCTTCGCCTTCGCTTCGGATACGATACTTGCGATATCGCCTAATACCGCATCCTTAGGGGAAGACTCCTTTGCTGACTTTGCCGGCGTATCCTCTCCGGCAGCAAAGAAATCATCCTCCTTATCAATATCCATTATGTCAAATACATCATCGCCGCCCCGAGCAAGCTCACGCTCAAACGCACGAATAAAATAATCGTCATCGTCCGAAAGCCCGCCGTCAAGGTCGTCAAAGAAATCATCGTCAAATACGCGCTTTTTGTCACGACGGTCTCGACGCCCCCTGCGCCGGGAGGAACCGTCGTAAAGCCCGTTCGCTTCCATGAAATCATCCTCCGGACGTATCCGGCTTCGTCTTGCGATCCGTTCCTCTCTGCCACTTCTTTCCCGTCGCTCACTGCTTCGCGCAGTCGATTTGGCTTTGGTAATGGAATCTAACAGTCCATCCAGATAATCTTCGTTGTTCCCAGGCATCTAAATCTACCTTCCATAGAAAAGAAGGGATGTGTAGCCACATCCCTTTTAAAAAACTTCGTTACAAGAACCGATTAAACTCTCGCGCTTTCATATTCGTCGACAAGACTGTCGATCGCGGCAACGAGCTTTCCGATCTCCGGCTTCGTCAGCTGTGCGTCCGCCCCGAGCGTCTCGCCCTTGCGCCGGATCTCGTCGTTGATCAGGGACGAGAATATGATAACAGGAATGTTGCGCATAACCTCGTTCTCTTTTACCAGCTTGCAGAGACGGTGACCGTCCATCTGCGGCATCTCGATATCGGTAACGATGCAGTGAACCGCATCTAAAACACGACCTTCGTTGCTGTATTCCACAAGCTTGTTCCAAGCCTCCTGACCGTTCGGATTCACGATCAGATTCGTATAACCGGCCTTATTCAGGCACTCGGTGATCAGCTTGGACAGAAGCGGCGAATCCTCCGCGATAAGGATCGGTGACTTCGAACGGTCACGTTCCTCATAATTGTCAAGGTCAGATACCTTAAGACCCGTCTCCGGATTGATATTCGATACGATCTTCTCGAAGTCAAGGATGACAACCAGGCGGTTCTCCAGCTTGATGACACCGGTCGATACCCCGGCATCCTCAGCATTGATCGTCGAATCCGGCGTATTGATCTCCTCCCACGAAACACGGTGAATGCCAAGCACTTCATCTACATGGAACGCGGTATTGAGGCTGTTAAAATTCGTAATGAAGAACAGCCCTTCGATGTCGGGATCCTGATCATACCCTAAGCATGCACGCAGGTTGATGACCGAGATCATCGTATCACGCGGCATAAAAATCCCCTCCACAAACGGATGTGAATTCGGCACCGGCGTAACCGGCTGAAAAGTCAGGATCTCGCGGATCTTAGCAACGTTGATACCGTAGTAATTGTTCGCTACCTTAAATTCGAGAATCTCCAGCTCATTTGTGCCTGATTCCAGTAAGATATTTGTGTCCATATTTGCTCCTCCCCCGTGTAACTTTATTGTAAGGGTACATTGTAGGTTGTCCCATTCACCGCAACCTGCAGGCCAACGGCGTTCACATCCTTAGAACCCGAAGCGGGAACCTCAAACAGAAGAACCGCCGTATCCGTACCCTTTCCCTCTATAGTTGTCAGATATGTCGCAAGATCGTTCGGAAGGATCGTCGTCTCCGATCCGTACGAGCTTCCGTCAGCAATTGCCCGAAACACCGGATCAAGACTGTACAGATCAACATCGATCGCCCCATCCGTCGTGTTCGCAACATTAAAATACATCACCAGATAGCAGTTCCCCTCATCCGGTGTCAGATGATAGTAATTATTGTAAACGTAATCATTCTCAAACGCCGCTTTCGCATAGGAAATATCTACACCGCCGATGCCGAAGATCTCGTTCAGGCCTGCCGTAACGGCATCCGACGCCGGTGTTGAAGCAGCGCTTCCATCCGCTGTCTGCGCCATCTGCCCTTCGCCTTCCTGCGAGGCATCTTCGGGTGTATCCGAAGCAGGCACCGGCTCATCTAAAGTCTCTTCCTCAACAGCTCCTTTATACCGTACCAGCCCCTGCGCCAGACGGACATTATGCTTTGCCATAACCTTCGCGGCATACAAAGTGACGATATTCTCTTCTTCTGCTGTCAGCTCGATCAGCGGAACCTCGCCGCATCCACCCAACATCACGGCAAGCGCAACCGCACAAACCGCCGTTATCATCCGCTTCGTTTTCAAAAGACTCTCCCTTGCTTACAAGAAAAGATCATATGCCGTAAGCACTATTTTATGTTATCATTCTTATGGTAAATATTCAACAGTTTTCTCAAATTATCTTGCAATTTTTTGTATCATTTATCCAAATCAAACCAGAAATCCACACCGTTATCAAAGTTGGTAACACCGTACGCCTGTTTGAAAGATTCCATCACCGCTTTCACAATCGAAAGCCCGATCCCGCTCCCCCCGTATGAGCGGCTGCGCGCCTTATCGGTCTTATAAAATTTATCCCAGATGAACGGTATCTGCTCCTCATCGATCGGATCGCCGGAGTTAAAAAAGTGGGTTCTTATCCGCCCGTCCGTCTCCTCCATCCGGATCTCGATCTTCTTTTCATACTTCGCATAGTGGATCGCGTTCGACAGATAATTGCTTACCACCTGCTCCACACGGAAAGCATCTCCCCATACGAAAACAGGCGATTCCTGCAAAAATGAAACTTTGATTTCATTTTTATTGATCAAAATATCATTTGTTATGATCAGTCCATGCACCATCTGTGCAAGGTCGAACCGCTCCATCGTGATGTCCGAGGCGCCAAACTCCAGCTCGTTCAATGTCAAAAGCTGCTTCACCAGCTTATCCATCCGTCCCGCCTCGTCCATGATGGTATCCAGATAAAACTGCTGGTCCTTCGGATCGTCTGAAATATGCTCTGCCAGCCCTTCCGCGTACCCCATGATAAGAGAGATCGGCGTTTTCAGCTCATGGGAGACATTGGAAAGAAATTCCCGGCGCATCTTTTCGTTCTCCTCACGTATCTTCAAATCCGCCAGAAGATCGATATTCGCCTGCTTCAGTTCACCGATCGTCTGCTCCAGCCGTCCGGAAAGGTCATTCAGATGCTCTCCAAGCTCATCCAGCTCATTCGAATGCTCCCTTACGCGGTACTTTGCTTCAAAATTCAGTTCCGCCATCTGCTTAGCGATCCCGTTCATTTCGTAAACAGGCTTTGTTACCCTTTTTGTAAAAAGAAAAGCAAAGAGCATCCCCGGTATCCCGACGGCTACGCCGACGACCAAAAGCAGCCGATTAGAGACTAAAGCCGCATCCTCCATGCTTTGTACCGCGGAGCGCAGCATGATCACGTTTCCGTCAGAAAGCGTACCGGACAGCACAAGGTATTCGTTGTTCTGCCTCGTATCATTTTGTATCTGAATCGTGTAATTCTCAGCCGCTTCCAGAACATTTTCATCCGATAAGCCATGGGAAAAGATCACATCAAACAGCTGGCTTAGCATCCCGTCATTTTCGTTTTGCGAAGCGATCACAACCGTACCATTCGAAGCAATGATGACAAGCGAAAGATTGGAATTGGCGCAGAGTTTTTCAAGGGTACGCTTGTAATTGGAAGAATACAGACGGGTATCGGCTGCCGCGGCGTCAATCTCAAAAAAAGCGTTCCGCAGTGCCTTTTGCTTATCCCTGAGATAGAAACCACCCAAAAAAAGCCGGTTCATCAGGTACATTCCCAGCACCATCATAAGGATCATCGCCATCATCCCGCTTGCCAGCTGTACATTCAGTCCGATATGCCGCCCCTTCAAAAAGCCTCTCCTCCTTCGAACTTATAGCCGACGCCCCAAACGGTCTTAATACAGTCTCCCTTGCCCAAAAGCTTACTGCGCAAGGTTTTTACATGGGTATCGATCGTCCGTACATCGCCGTAATAATCGTAATTCCAGACAGCATTTAAGATCGTATCCCGGGAAAGGGCAATCCCTTTGTTTTTCAAAAAATAAAGCAGCAGATCAAATTCCTTGGCGGATAATTCGATCGGCTTCCCATCTATCGTAACCACGCGCGAAGAAGGATTGCAGACAATACCGCCCGCCTCAATGCTCTCGCTATCGCCCGGACCTCCCTTTTGGCGGCGCAGCACCGCACCGACCCTCGCCACCAAAACCTTTGGGGAAAACGGCTTTGTTACATACTCATCCACACCAAGAGCAAAGCCTTTCAGCTCGTCCGTCTCGGCAGATTTCGCCGTCAGCATAATGACCGGTACGCCGCTTTGCGTCCGGATCTCTTTTAACACCTCAAAACCATTGTATTTCGGCATCATGACATCAAGGATCAGAAGATTGACGCCCTTATTCCGATAAAAAGCATCCAGCGCTTCTTCCCCGTCCGCCGCCTCGATCACGGCATATCCTTCTTTTTTCAAAAAATCGCCGACAAGCTTACGCATCCGCGCTTC
>JAFSYD010000296.1 GCA_017443685.1 Lachnospiraceae bacterium
GCCGTAGAGCCGTCGACGGGTAAGATCCTGTGCCTTTTGTCCAAGCCTGATTTTGACCCGAATACGATCGCGGCAAACTGGGAGTCGATCACGGGCGATCCCTCGTCTTCGGTGCTCTTAAACCGCGCGACGCAGGGGCTGTATCCGCCCGGTTCCACGTTTAAGATCATCACCGCGCTTGCGTATCTGGCGGATGGCGGGAAGCTGACCGACACGTATGACTGTGAAGGGGTGCTAAGCTATGAGGATGACGGTGAAGATGCGACGTTTCACTGTTATAAAAATACGGCGCACGGGCATGAGGACTTTAAGGAAGCGATCGGCAATTCCTGCAACTGTGCGTTCGCCGAGATCGGCCTTACGCTAAAAGCCGACCGGCTGCGTTCGCTGTGCGCGCAGCTTTTGTTTAACGACAGGATCCCGACAACGTTAAAAAACGTAAAAAAGAGTGCCTTTGTCTTAACGGATCGCGATGATGCCGCGATGAAGATGCAGACGGCCTTCGGTCAGGGGGAGACGCTCGCGGTGCCGATGCATATGGCAATGATCGTTGCTGCGATCGCGAATGACGGCGAGCTGATGCGTACGTATGACATCGATCGTATTCAGAATTCAAACGGGAGTACGGTTCGCGTTTTTGCGCCGCGGTATGCCGGTACGATCCTGACAAAAGAGCAGGCGGCTACCGCGCGGATGCTGATGCGGTACGTCGTAACGGACGGCACGGGAGGGGACCTTAATGTCGATCGTTATACCGCCTACGGAAAGACGGGAACCGCCGAGTATAACGACGCGAAAGACGCACATAGCTGGTTCATCGGTTATGCCGAAAAG
The DNA here is from genome assembly GCA_017443685.1 of Lachnospiraceae bacterium. Lineage (GTDB taxonomy): Bacteria > Bacillota > Clostridia > Lachnospirales > Lachnospiraceae > RGIG4930. The sequence continues at coordinate 835 of JAFSYD010000296.1, forward strand.
GACGGCCGTAAGATCGCTCTCGCCGTCGTTATGGAGGGCGCCGGAAGCGGCAGCGGACACGCGCTGCCTTTGGCGAAGCGTTTGTTTGATACTTATTTTAAATGAGTATGGTAATTTTTCCCGAAATGCGTTATACTTACGATTAGGTTTTTGGATGACACATCGAAGGGAGCATTGCAATGATAGAAGCAACGAGCTGCGGCGGTGTGGTTATATTTCGGGGTAAGATACTTCTGTTATACAAGAATTATCACAGACATTATGACGGATGGGTATTACCGAAAGGAACGGTAGAGGAGGGCGAGTCGTTCGAGGATACGGCTCTTCGAGAGGTAAAAGAGGAAAGCGATGCGGACGCGACGATCATTACTTACGTCGGTCCGAGTTCTTATACCTTTACGGTTCCCGAGGGAATGGTCAACAAAACAGTCCATTGGTATTTGATGCGAGGCGAAAGTTACCACAGCAAGCCGCAAAAAAAGGAGTTTTTCGAGGACGCCGGATATTATAAGTATCACGAAGCGTATCATCTGTTAAAATTCCCTAACGAGAAGCAGATTTTGCGCGAAGCCTATCAGGAATTCGTTCGTCAGAAGCGTTCCGGCGGCTGGTATCCGCCGCGGGAGAATAAGGATCGGCAATGAATATCACGTACACGAAAAAGCTGTATCTGTCCGATGAGCGGATCGACAAGGATGCTGTTCGTGCGGATATCCTGCGCGAAAAGCCAAAAAGGGGGATGTTTGTGCTTGTGATGCCGCCGGGCGGAAAGGATCTGTTGGATATTATGCCGGCCAAGGAGCTGAACAAGCCGATCATGAAGGATCGGGATATTACGGTCGTCGGTCTGGCAAAGGGCTACCGCCGTTCGGTTAAGCTTGCGGAGCGCATCATAGGGGATGCGTACGCGTTTGATAATGGGTTGGATCTGCATGGTTATTTTAGTCATTAAGATCATCGGCATTGTCCTTCTTGTCATTATAGGCTTGCTTTTGATCGCTTTGGGATATCTTATCTTCGCGCCGTTCGGGTACCATTTTGGGATGCAGGTACAAGAGAATGTTACCGTGGATGCATCGGGGTATGATGCGCTGCGGTTTGCCTGTTTTAAAATATGCAGCACAAGCGGAGTAAGGACGCGTACGGTAAGTCTCTTTTGGGGGTTACTTAAAAAAGTCAAAGTCAGCGGCGGTTCGGATGACGACGAAGCGAAAAATGCCGAAGAGAAACGTCTGATCGGTGAATCGACGGAAGATAACAGCACAGAAGAGGGAGAGCCGGCAAAGGGCGCCTCAAAGGAAGCGGAGGCCGCAGGAGCCGATAAAGCGGATAAGGCGGAGAAAGTCAAAGCCGAAGAGCTTTCTTTGCCGCAGAAAGCGACAGACTCTTCGTCGGAAGCCGCAACAGCAGATAAAAAAGCGACGGCAGAAGACGCCGGGGATGATGCGGCAGATAAGGCCGATGGTCCTTCGGACGATAGGGCAGAAAAGCCCGATGATCCTTCGGGCGATGCGGATGTTTCAGAAGGACAGGAAGCATTTGAAGAAGCCGTGACGGAAGAAGTGTCGGAGGAAGCCTCAAGGCAGCCGGATGATGAGCGGGATCTTTTCGATAAGCTTTCCGACAGGATAGAAGGCAGTATGCGCCGGATCGAAAAGAGTGCGAATAAGCTTGCCGCACTCGAAAAGGAGCTGTCAGACCCGCGTAACCGGGCGGCGATACGTTTCGTTTTTGAACGGTCGATCCTTTTGCTTTCGCAGATCAAGCCGCAGATCTATGAGGCGGATATGACTTATGGTTTTGATGAACCGCATCTGACCGGGGAGCTGACCGGCGTGCTGGCGCTTTGCCCGGTGATGTATGAAAAGAAAGTCCGTATGGTACCGGATTTTACTTCGGACCGTATTTATATCACAGGTTACGCGAAAGCCCGGGGGCAGGTTCGGCTGTATGTGTTCCTGGTTTTCGCGATGAAGCTGTTTTTCAGTGCGGATTGCAGGCGGCTGTATAAGAGGTTCCGCCGTGGGATCGCGTAGTTTTGGCAGGAAAATGGAAGTTGGCGCTGTGTGAATCGGCGCAGTGGAATAGCAAAAGAGGAAAAGTACAATGGCAAAA
>JAFSYD010000297.1 GCA_017443685.1 Lachnospiraceae bacterium
AGCCTTAGCCTTAGCTGCCGCTTCTTCCTTCTTCTTCCGCTCCGCTTCCATCACCTCGGGAGACTTTTGATACGTCTGCTTCCCTTCCTTCGCACCCGGTGTCTGGTAGCCTGCTACCATATGCAGACACTTCTTCGGACATTTTTCCACACAGTAACCGCAGGCGATGCAGTCAAAGCGGTCGATCGACCATGTACCGGCGTTGCGGTCCACACTGAGCGTTCCGCACGGACAGCATCTTACGCACATGCCGCAGCTGATGCATTCGTCGATCGTAATCTCAATATGTCCCCTCGCCCGCTCGGGATACACTGCGGGCTCAAACGGATACTTTGTCGTAACAGGGGGACGGAATAAGTTCTTGAGCGCCTCGGGCGCATATTTTAAAACAGCCATCGCATCCTCCTATCTTTCCGTACAGCTGATGCAGGGATCGATCGTGATCACAAGAAGCCCCACATCCGAAAGCTTGGTATTCTTTAACATTTCACACAGTCCCATCAGATTCGCAAACGTCGGCGTGCGGATACGCATCCGCTGCAAGTTCGGCTTGCCGTTGCCCTTGACGTAATATACCGCCTCGCCGCGCGGCTGCTCGACCCTCATAAAATACTCACCGTTCGGATTGCCCTTGACCGGAGTCGCCAGCTCCTTTTCGTTCGGGATCTTGCCTGCCGCCTGACGGATCAGATCGATGGACTGGAACACCTCGTCAATACGCACAAGACACCGGCTGTAGCTGTCGCCGTCCTCGTATACGATCGGATCAAAATCCAGCTCGGGATATGCCGCATAACCTAATTTACGCATATCGACCGCTACGCCCGACGCTCTTGCCACCGGTCCCGCACAGCCTAATTCAGTGATCTGCTCCTTCGTTAAGATCCCGATCCCCTTCAGACGGGAGGCTACCGAATAGTCTTTGATGAATACATCTAAGATCGCGTACAGCTCCATCTCGACATCATTCAGGGTGTCCAAAATAATCGTAAACTGCTCCGGGGTGATGTCCTTGATCACGCCGCCGATCGTATTCACGGAAAAGATCAGACGGCCGCCCGAAGTCATCTCCTGCAGATCCAAAACCTTTTCACGCACACGCCAGCACTGATAAAACAGATTCTCAAACCCAAATCCGTCCGCAAGAAGTCCCAGCCAAAGCAGGTGTGAATGCATCCGTCCGAGCTCTGCCCAGATCGAACGCAGGTACTTCGCACGTACCGGCACTTCCACTCCAAAAACATGCTCCACTGCCTCGCAGTAGCCCATACCGTGCTGGAACGAACAGATCCCGCAGGTACGCTCCGCGACATATGTCATCTGGTTAAAATCTCTCTTTTCCACAAGACCTTCCAGTCCTCTGTGGATAAATCCGACCGAAGGGATCGCCTCCACCACCATTTCATCCTCGATCACAAGATCGATGTGGATCGGTTCCGGCAGTACCGGATGCTGCGGTCCGAACGGAATGACACTTCTTTTTCCCATTATGCTTCCTCCTCCATTTCAGCAGCAGCCTTCGGTCCAAGCGGAGTTACCTCATTGATCCGGTAAAGCTTGTTGTTATAGTCCAAGGAGATCATCTGAATCTTAACGCCGAAGATCTCCTTCATTTCGTTCTCGTAGAAGATCGCCGCCGGAATGATCTCCGTGATCGACGGCACCTCCGTGTCGATATCGATCACCAGCCGCAATGTCAGGAACTGATACGTCTCGTCGTTCGCAAAAGAATAAGACAGCTCGTACCTTTCATCGACATACGCCGCGCAGGCCTGCGACAGACGGTAATGCTGCCGCTTTAATGCCATGACGCAGGGAAGCAGACTGCCGATCTCGATCGTTTCCATTATTTCTTCGGGATGAATGACCTGTGCCATCGCTTATGCCCCTCCTTTCCGAACCAGCGCGTCGTGCTCATCGGAACGCTGCTGGAACAGCTCCACTGCCTGCACCACGCCGTCAATGATCGCCTGCGGACGCGCCGCGCACCCCGGTACATAGATGTCGACCGGGATCACCGTATCCGCGCC
>JAFSYD010000298.1 GCA_017443685.1 Lachnospiraceae bacterium
ATTCGCGTAACAAAAAGCGCCGTAAACATCGAGAGGCAGACACCGATCGCCAGCGTGATCGCGAATCCGCGAACCGTTCCCGAACCTAAAACACCCAATACCGCCGCCGCGATCAGCGTTGTAACGTTACCGTCGATGATCGCGGAAAGAGCTTTTTTAAATCCATTCTCCACTGCCGCATAAACGGTCTTGCCGGCGGAGATCTCCTCACGGGTACGGGCAAAGATGATCACGTTCGCGTCAACCGCCATACCGATCGAAAGAATGATACCCGCGATACCCGGCAGGGTCAGCGTGATGTCAAACAGATACAGGATCGCGATCAAAATCTCCGTATAAAGCAGCAGCGCCAGTCCGGCAGCCACGCCCGGAAGCAGATACATAACGATCAAAAATACGATAACGATGCAAAGTCCGATCGCGCCTGCCTTTAAACTCGTCTCCAATGCATCGGAACCCAGCTGCGCGCCGACCACTTCGGACTGCAGCTCACGAAGCGTGATATCAAGACCACCGATACGGATATAGGATGCCAGGCTCTGCGCGTCCTCGTAATCGCCCATACCCTCGATGATGCAGTTGCCGTCCATGATCGCCGCATTTACCTTCGGCACCGAAACGAAATGCTCGTCATAGTAAATACCGATCGTTTCGCCTGCGTCATGCGCCTTGGTCGTCGCCTCACCGAACGCCTTTGCGCCCGCGTCGTCAAACTGGATCTGCACCACCGGCTCCTGCGCGTTCGTGGTCTGGTTCGTCTGATATCCCGCCGTCGCGCTCTTAACATCCGATCCCGAAAGGATCACGGAACCGTTGTCGATCAGATCCGCAAGCTCACCGTTCAATGCGTATTCACCCGAGGCCGGATCGTAGGAATAATTCGCGTTCCCTTCCGCATCCGTCTGTGCGATAAAGTACAGATTACCCGGCGAACCGAGCTCTTCGAGGATCGCGTTCGCATCCGTCACGCCCGGGATCTCAACCGTGATCCGATCATCGCCGACCTTATACACATTCGCCTCTGTGGAAGAATTCTTCTCCGAAAGGTCGTTCTCAATACGCTGCTGCAGCTTGTAGATGGTATCCGCCATCTGCTCCTGTGTCGGCGTATCGCCCTCCGCTTCATAGGTGATGCTGACACCACCCGCCAGGTCCAGGCCGAGCTTTACGTTCATATCCTTGCCCGCCCCGGTCGAGGATATGATAATGCTCGCATAATAGCCCAGCGCCACCAGGATCGCCAAAACGATCGCAAGCGTGATCACACCTCTTTTTTTGCTTTCTCGTCTCATTTTCTACACTCGCTCCTTCATATTATATGATAAGGACTCTTCGTCCGAATCAACACTTTTTTAAGCGGCCTGTCATTATGTATCCGTACCGCCTGCTTTGCCGCGGATCATCGGCGGCTTTTATGCCTCATCCATCCCGTCCGCCTCCGCGACCTTCATCATGATCGCGCATTCAATCCGCTTCTTCTGCAATGCGCATCCCACATCGTACGCATCGTGGATCGTGCCGCAGAAATTATAGGAATTCGCCGCGCAGCCGCCGCTGCAGTAGAACCGCGCAAAGCAGCTTTTGCATTTTTCCTTTGCGTAGACATTATTCTTTTTAAAATCGGAAACGATATCTTCACGCTTTACGCCGGTGAACACGTCTCCCATAAGAAAAGAAGGGTTCCCGACAAACTGGTGGCAGGGATACAGCTCACCCTTCGGCGTCACCGCCAGATACTCCGTTCCCGAACCGCAGCCCGACAGCCGCTTGTACACGCACGGACCGCCTTCGAGATCGATCATAAAATGGAAAAAGTTAAATTCCTCTTCCGTGCCCTTCCGGCGCACCATTTCCGCTGCCAGCTTATCGTACTCGGCGTACAGCTCATCCAAGTCTTCTTCCGTAAGCGCATAATCATCCTCCGGCTTTGCCACCACCGGCTCTACCGAGATCTGCTTAAAGCCCAGATCCGCCAGATGCAGCACATCCGCGGCAAAATCCTTGTTATACTTCGTATACGTTCCGCGTACGTAGTACTTTTGCTGTCCGCGGCTTTCGGCAAATTTCTTAAACTTCGGTACGATCAGATCATAACTGCCCGCACCCTTCGCGAACGGCCGCATCCGGTCGTTCACCTCTTTGCGCCCGTCGATGGAAAGGACAACGTTATCCATCTCGCGGTTCGCGAACTCCATCACCTCATCGCTTAACAATACGCCGTTAGTCGTAAGCGTAAAACGAAAATGCTTGCCGTGCGCCTCTTCTAATGAGCGCCCGTAAGCGACGAGCTTTTTTACCACGTCGAAATTCAGTAGAGGCTCACCGCCGAAGAAATCCACCTCCAGATTCCGCCGGCTGCCGGAATTCGCCACGAGAAAATCCAGGGCCGCCTTACCGACCTCATAACTCATCAGCTCGGGCTCTTTCCCATGATACTTGCCCTCCCCGGCAAAACAGTACCGGCAGGACAGGTTACAGTCGTGCGCGATATGCAGGCAAAGCGCTTTTACCACAACCGGATGCGCTCCGTGCGCGGCAAGGTTCGCCTCATAGGTATCCTCGGTAAAAAGCTGTCCGTCTTCCTTTAACGCGACGATCTCATCGTAGATCTCTGCAATCTCGTTCTCGCCAAGCGCAGGGAAGGAAGCAGCCGTCTTCGCAAGCAGAGCCTCTTTTTCCAAGTCGCAAAAATCAGCGATCATCGCATAAGCGGGCTCATCCACGCTGTGCACCGATCCGCTCGCGACATCCAAAACGATATTGTATCCGTTGTTTTTAAACTGATGCACCATATTATCTAAAAAACACAATCGACCGAACCCATGGGCGCACGTATAATACGTACGCTACCCCCATAGCGCCCGGTCAAAGCTTAGTCCCTTTATATCCCGTAAATTATTTCGCAGCCTTCTCGCAGGTCTGATTCCCTACCGTGCAGGAAGTCTTGCACGCGGACTGGCAGGAGGTCTGGCACTCACCGCAGCCGCCCTTCTTTACGGTATTCTGCAACTTCTTCGTGGAAACGGTCTTGATATGCTTCATAGTACTTCTCCTTTTATAAAATACTCCGTTCATATGTCACATCATTTTGCGACTTTTCCGTGGCATTATACCACAAAGCAACGAGCCAGGCAAGCATTTTGGGGATACTGATAAAAAACAAAAAGCCAATCCGCCGCAATTTCAGCTTTTGGGGTGCGCGCTTTCGTTTTTTCGTTGCATTTTCTCATTGAAAATGTTACTATGCTTATTGTTATTTTAAGGATGCGAAAAGAAGGAGCAGATATCTTTTATGAATACACATTTGATTGTACTGATCGTGTTATTGATTATCGCCGCCGGCGTGTTCATCGC
>JAFSYD010000299.1 GCA_017443685.1 Lachnospiraceae bacterium
ATCCGGATCGGTGTCCTTTCCGTAATGACGATCAGTACGATCTTCGTCACCACGCATATGATCTTTGCGATCAGATATGCACTCACCACTGCCGCCGCTCGTAATATGTATTGTACGGCACTTTCCGTCGCTGCGTCCACCATCGCCGCCCGCAGGCTCTCCCCTGCTTCGCCGGCATCTTCCTTTGCTTTTTCTATCAGGTCGCCGGCTTTTTGCGAACCATTTTCCACATTTTTTGCAGCCTTCGCAAGCACATCATCAACAAGACCCTCGTATTCTTTCGGAACATCGATCCCGTATTCTTTCAGGGTATCTGCGTCGATATCGGAAAGCATGCCGGGATCGATCCTGATATCGTTTTGCTTTACATCTTCCGGAAGCGCATCGGCTGCCTCCGTGATCGCTTTTTCCACGTCCGGATTGCCCAGCATCGACTCGGGTATATATTTATTCACATAAGGACGGGTAAAATCATACACCTTCCCGTATATAGCATCATTCCCCAGGTAATACGAGTATATGAACCGATGAGCGATCAATATGAATACGGCAATAAACACCCATGCCGCGATACCGTATAGCAGCATTACGAACCCTCGGCGCCAGCCGCGGAGCGAGCAGATTGCCATAACAATAAGCGCGGCGATCGTTAATACATTCATTCATTTACCTCAATTTGATCTTCTCTGTCACTTTTTTCCTGATCAGATAATAATTCGTCGCCCCATCCCACGGCAATATGGCATATACCGTCTCCTCCGACACATGCGAATACTTATGTATACCATATTTTGTATATATATTTATGTTCTCCCGGTCGGTCAATACGACCTCATTGTTTTCATTCAGCATACAGACGGTATAATTGTCGCCGATCGGCGTTTCATAACGCAGCTTGCCGTTCATCGTGTAGACCGAAAGGATATTTTGCAGACTTTCCTCTCCTTCGCCCGTAAGCGTGATAACGCCCACGTTCCGGTCATTAAACATTACGCTTTTGATCTGCGAGGAGAAAAACACCTCCGTTCTGACCTTTGGCTTTCCCGATCCGGTAAAAAATATCATCTCATCATCGCCAAACGCGACCGCCTTATCTCCGGCACCGAAGACCACGCGCGGCACAACCATATCCGCATAGGAAAAATTCGCCACGATCCGGTTAGCCGCTTTCCCGCCGGCATCCGAAAAATCATAAAAAGACAGCGTCGTCTTGATATCGCCGTCATTCAAATTCAAAACGGACACCAGCATTTTGGTTCCGCTGTTGGAAATATCCATCGCGATCGGATAGCCCGTATTCTTCATATGGAGCTCTCCTGACGCAACGATACTCCCATCCGATTCAAAAAGCTGCAGGTAACCCGTATCCTTATCCTGCATCAATACGGCGATACGGCCGTTCTGCGCTACGGAAGCACTTACGATCGGCAGCGTCATCACCTGTTCGTTAACGACACCGCTTACGTTAAATAAGATCGTTTGCGTGCGCTGCCTGTCATATAACAGAAGGTAATCGCCACAGATGTCCGCGACCGGATTCTCCATGTCGAAGCTTTCACTCCATAACAGTATATCATCATAATCCGAATACGATGCGCCATCCCGGCTGAATGAAAAAAGGTTGCCCTTGAAATTCAGATAACCGATCCGCTCCTCATCGTTGCGCACGACCTCCTGCTTGACTTCGTAGTCCTTGTAAGTCTGCATCGCATACCATGCATACGCACCGATGCTTGCGGCAATCAAAATGAACATCATTACGATGGTAAATCCATGCCGTCTGCGACGTTCGGTGGGCCTTGGCTGCTCCTCGGGCTCACTATCTCCATCCCCGAACAGCTCCAGATACAGCACCCGCTCTTCTTCAGTTAAATCATCTTGCTTAATATCTTTCATTATGATCTTGTATTGTCGAAGAAAGGGGGCATCCCGATTGATGCCCCCTTTTTCTCATTCGCATCTTAATAAGCAAAAACGGCAACTCCATAAGGCGCTAACGGATAATCGATCGAATACTCCCTGCCGTCGCATTCCGCCTTAACCGGCGTGTAGGAAGTCTTACGCTTCTTGTCCTCCCCGCCGTACTTCGGATCCTCGCTGTTTAAGATCAGCTTCAGCTTCTTATTCTCCGGTACGCCGACACGGTAATCCGCGTATTCCATCGGAGTGAAGTTAATTACAAAAAGCAGATTCTTCTTCCCGTTCTTCGCTTTTCTGACAAAACTGAAAATGCTGCGGAAGTTGTCATTCGCATTGATCCAGTCAAAGCCGTCCCAGGATGTATCCAGCTCATACATCGCCGGATACTCGTGATAGATCTTAAGCAGATCCTTTACCCAGTCATTGATCGCTTTATTGTTCGGGTTGTCCAGCAGATACCAGTCAAGCTCACGCTCTTCGCTCCATTCCTGATACTGCGCAAAATCCTGACCCATAAACAAAAGCTTCTTGCCCGGATGTCCCATCATAAACACATAGCCGGCCCTTAAGTTCTTAAACTTATCACCCTCCAGGCCCGGCATCTTGTTGATCATCGAGCACTTCAAATGAACGACCTCATCATGCGAAAGGACAAGGATGTATTTTTCGTATTCGTTATAGCTCATCGCAAACGTCATACGATTGTGGTTGTCCTTGCGGAAATACGGATCCAGACTCATGTAATCAATAAAGTCGTGCATCCATCCCATATTCCACTTATA
>JAFSYD010000029.1 GCA_017443685.1 Lachnospiraceae bacterium
GATCTCGCAGGGATCCAAGGCAAAAAGTCTGATCTCCGGATCTTCCTACGTGTACATCGACCCGACGGTATCCGCAAAGTCGGACGCGGACGGCCGGGCGACCTACCTGATGGACGATATGAGCTATCGTTACGGGAGCCTGGAGCTTGTGATGCACGGTCTGCCGGAAATGATCCCGGGACGTTTTATCACGATCTCGAATTTCGGATCTGCCGTTTCGAACCAGTTTTACGTATACTCGGTGCAGCATCGGATGCTTTCGGACGGCTCGTATGAGATGAAGGTCATCGGCAAGACGGCGAAGATGCAGGCCGCGCTGCCGGGGGTTTAGGAGATAGCGAATGGCGATATTTGATATTTTTGAAGAGGTATCGGAGAAGTCGGTCATTAAGACGGAGACGGGTGATTCCCGGATCTTCGGCGTTATGGTTGGGGAAGTGGTGAACAACTACTCCGCGACGATGCCTGGGCGGGTGTGCGTATCCATCCACGTAAGGGACGCGGAGGCGAACATCATCAAGTGGGCGCGTCTTTCTTTTGCAAGCTTCGGCGAAGAATGGGGAGCCTACTTCCTGCCGGAGGTCGGGGACCAGGTGCTGGTCGCTTTTGACCAGGGACTGATCGACCGGCCGTTTGTCATCGGCTGCATCGCGAAGGATAATTCGAAGTTTTTGCGTAAAGTCAAAAGCATGACGAATTCCACGAAGCGGATCACGACGAAGAACGGCAATACCATTGACTTCAGCGATAATCCGGTGGGGGAAGGATCCATGGATGCGATCAAGATCTATACCCCCGATTCGGCGCACGAGCTGACGCTGGACAACGAAAAGCATAAGATCACGCTGAAGGACAAGGATAATAACGCGGCCATCGAGATGTCTTCCCTGCGCGGTGACATTTCAATCACGGCGGCGCATAAGATGTCCATCAAGGTCGGTGAGACGATCACCGTCACGATGAACGGGGATACCGGCAAGATCACGATCTCAGCCAACGCAATCTCCGCGGAGACGACGGGCAAGATGATCTTAGACGGCGGCGGCAAGGCGGAATTTAAAGGTGCTACGGTCACGGTGGATTCACAGGGAATGCTTTCCTTAAATTCCGCGGGCATGGTTAAGGTAGAAGGCAAGCCGATCAAGCTCGGCTGATAAGGAGAAGAGAATGGGGGAAAAGGATTTTTTAGGCATCGGAATGAAATTTCCGCCGCAGGTCAACCCGGCGACGGGCAGGATCGTTACGGTATCGGAGGAAGCCAGGATCAGGCAGTCGATGTTCCTCATTTTATCGACGCAGCTTTCCGAGCGTCCGCTGCGGCCGGAATTCGGCTCGAATATGATGGCGCTTGCTTTTATGAACATCAACGTTTCGAACGTCAATATGGTCGTCCGCTCCATTACGGATCAGATCTCAAGGCAGGAGCCGCGCGTCGAGGACATCCGGGTGGGCGTACGGGAAGGCGGCACGAGCGGTACGATCCTTTTTGACATCAGTTATACGATCACGGCGACACAGGTAAGGGATTCCCTTGTATATCCCTATTATTTGAACCAGACACCGGAAGAAGAAGAAGAGGAAGCAGAAGTCTATGAGCCGGAAACCATCGAAGAAATTGAACCTTGACAGCCGGAAGGCTGCTGATATTGAGGACAGGATCGTCGAGCTGTCCCAAAGCTATGATACGGGCTGGCATATGAATAAGGAGCGCCCCGACATCGGTGCGGCGTTGGCACACGTCTTCGCCGGGCAGATGGAGGAGAACATCGGGCGCGTCAACGAGATCTTAGACCGCTATCATACGGAATTCGTCAATATGCTCGATCTGTCGCTTTTGCCGGCGCGTCCGGCGTCGGGGCTGATCCTGCTTTCCCTGATCGCGGATACGATCCCGGGAACCGGCGTCGCGAAGGGGACAAAGTTCCTTACGAATACGGAGCCGCCCTACGTCTTCGAGGCAGATCACAGTCTCTATGTGACGGCCGCGGAGATTTTGTCGGTGTTTATGACCGATGTGGAGGAAGGGACGATTAAGTATTTATCGGATGAAAACGGGATGATCGCGCCGTTTACCCTGTACGGGCCCTGCGACGATTATCCGGTTAACAAGGCAATCTTTTACCATCCGTTTCTGTTCGATGCACAGGGCGATGACCTTTTTGTCAAGATCGCGGGCAACCGGGAATTCATTCGTCAGATCGAGGACGGAAAGTATGTCTTCACCTACGAGACCGGTGCGGGCGAAAAGGAAATGGACGAGGTGGAGCTTTTGCTGGACGGCGAGACCTTCCGTCTTGTGATGGGCGATACGCCGGTTAAGAACGACAACCTGCGGGACGCCAACGGGGAGCTTTTAGAGTTTGACGAGGGGGACGAGGATCTGCTTTCGCAGCAGCGGATGTATGCGATGATGCTGTCCGCGAAAGGGCCGGTGGAGGCGTCGGCGGAGGTTTCGTCCGTGGGCTTTTCCGCGTCGGGTAAGCCCATGCCGCCGGAGAGTGTCACCAACGGCAGCAACGATCTTGAAGTGAACAAGTTTGTTCCCTTTACCGATACGCTTGCGCTTTACGCGGAGTGTTTCATCGGCGCGGACCGCTGCTTTTCCAAGGCGGGGGCGCAGATCACGATGACGTTTTCCTTATCTTTCCTGGAGAACCGTGTCTCGCTCACACAGGAAGAGATCGATGATTCGCTTAAGATCATCAAGCGCCGTCCGAATGTGGTCCGCAGCGAGGCTTACACGGACTGCTATGTGGACGAGATCGCGGTAGAGTACTTCAACGGCGTCGGCTGGAAACGCCTGGAGCTGGAAGGCGCCGGCATGCAGCTTTTCGATTCGACGCTCGAAGGCAAGATCGAGATCACCTTCATCTGCCCGGAGGACTGGGAGAAGTTCCCCGTCGGGGCGTATGACGGAAGGAGCATCCGCTTACAGATCACGAAGTCGGACAACTGTTACCTGCGTCCGGCGGTGCACCATTATCCGGTGGTGCGGGATATGCTCTTTTCCTATTCCTACCATCACCGCTTTGAGCCGGCGACGAAGGTCGAGCTTATCATGGGCGCGAAGCGGATGGATATTTCGACAGCCGAATACAGCGGCGAACCGTATGTGCTGTTTTCGGTGAGCGAGTATAACGAGGATGCGCTTTACATCGGCTTATCGGAGCGGATCGCATCGGGGCCCGCAAGCATTTTGTTCGAGCTGGAGGAGGGCAACCGGTACAACGGTCTGGACGTGAATTTCGAATACTCGTCGATCGACGGCTATAAGCAGATGAAGGTGCTCGACTATACGGACGGTTTCACCAAGACCGGCATCGTGGCTTTCGTTCCGCCGCCGGAATGGAGCATGAAGGAACAGGAAGGCCTTATGCTGTACTGGATCCGGGTCGTCCGCGCGAAGGGGAAGGCGGCCAACGAGACGGCCGGGAGTCTGCCGCGGATCCGGGATATCGCGCTCAACGCCCTATCCGTATCCAACATCGAGACGCGCCCGGAAGAGTCGGTCTACATCGAAGAGGTCGTACCGAATATGCGCTTTACCTTAGGCGCGACGGGCGTTCTTGACGCGGATGTATGGGTGAATGAGACGGGACGCTATACCCAGGAGCAGATGGCTTCCTGGCAGGCGGCCGATCCCGACAACGTCCGCATCGAAAAGGATCCGCGCGGCATCATCACGGCGATCTATGTCCGCTGGAAGGAAGTGGATCATTTCGAGACGGCAGAGGACAAGCGGGTGTACCAGCTGGACCGCCTGCAGAACGAGCTGATCTTCGGCGACGGGGTGCATACCTGGATGCCGGGCGTGGTGGACGACGCCGCGGTACGCTTTACCGTACGCTGCTGCAACGGCGCGGTCGGCAACGTCCCCGAATATTCGATCACGGAGGCAAGGGACTTCCTGATGTACGTGGGTTCGGTGGCGAATCCGATCAAGGCCTACGGCGGAAGTGATATCGAAAGCCTGGATAATGCCTTAGAGCGCGGGGCGAGCATCTTAAGCTCCCGTTACCGGCTCATCACGATGGACGATTATATCCGCGCGATCCGCGCGTATTCCGACACGATCGACGCGTGCGTGGGCATAGCGGGGCAGACCGTGGACGGGGATTATGACGAAGCGTCGATGACCTTCGTGCTTCTGATGAAGGAATTTATGGAGGGCTCCTACGCGTTCCACCGGATCGTGGGCGGCTTAAAGCGCTTCCTTCTGGGACAGAGTGAGATCACGGTTGTGCCCGAGAAGCTGCACATCATCGAGCCGGTCTTCGTCAGCATTTCGGTCAGCGTATGGGTCAACGTCGTCGAGCTGGACGACAGCTTTGAGATCCAGAATATCCTGCGGGAATGCCTGGACGAATACTTATCGCCGTTAGGGCATGACACGGGAACGGGCTGGCGGATCGGCACCCTGCCGAAGAAGCCGCAGATCCTGATGCGCCTCGGTATCTTAAAGAGCCGGACGATCATAAGGAAGTCCGTAATGATCGCAAGCTATTCGGACGGGAAGGGCACGCATGAGGTGGATCTGGATGATCTTAAGGTCACGCCGTTTATGATCCCGAGAAGCGGAGATCATAAGGTACACATTATGTATTAAAACTGTTATACTATAAAGGGAGTTCATATGCTTACCTATATTTCAAACGACGGGAAAACATACGAAGAGCGCATGGGCGAAGCGATCATGCAGATCCCGCTTTACACCGAGGACTGGACGGACTTCAATCCGTCCGACCCGGGGCTTACGATCTTAGAGAACCTCTGCGGTTTTGAGACCCTGCAGCAGGAGAAGATCTTAGACGTGCCGCAGCGGGTGGCGAGGAATCTTCTCGCCCTTGTCGGCTTTTACGCGGAGCGCGGGCGCGGTGCAAGGCTTTTGCTCGCGGCGAACGAGGTGAAGAACGCCGTTACGATCCCGCAGAATTTCCGCTTCCTTTTGGGCGAGCTTTCCTTTGAGACCAACCGGCCCATCGAGATCGACAACTATAAGGTCTTAGGCGTTTACGGCAAAAAGAAGGACGCGGATGAGTATAAGGATTTCGCGAGCGTGATCGACCGTGAGACGCAGATTCCGGTGGCGGTGTTCGGCGAGCACCCCGAAGAGGGTGACGCATTTTACATCGTTACGAATAAGCTGACCCAGCAAAATCGCGAGACGGTCTTCTATTTTTCCCTGCAGGAGCGCTTCAATCGCAATCCTCGTCGAAAAAGAATGCCGAATGCGTTTGCCAGTATCCGCTGGGAGTGTTATACTGTATCAGGATGGAAAGAGATCGATGTGCGTGACGGGACGGACGCCTTCCTCTTAAGCGGGGAAGTGAAGATGTGGTTCCCGGAAGACGCGGCGGTCTTTACGGAGGCTCCCGTGGAGGGTTACTGCATCCGTGCGGTCCTTGACCGGGCAGAATATGATGTGCGTCCGCGGCTCCTTAAGATGGAGGCCTTCCTCTTTGAGGTATGGCAGAAGAAGACGCTCTGCGAGACGGTCAGCGCCGGCAAGCCATCCGAGCTCGAGATCGAAAGCGGCATCCCGGAAGAGCTGTATGTCAACGTCTTCGTCAGGGAACAGAAGGGCGAGTCCTACCGCCGTTATGTATATTCGGATCTGCCGGACATACAGGGCAGGTATTACAACAGGA
>JAFSYD010000300.1 GCA_017443685.1 Lachnospiraceae bacterium
CCGTATGGAAGCGAATGGTTTTTTCCTTCGGATCAAAGCAGGCAAGCCCGCTGTCATTCGTTCCGATCCAAAGCCACCCGCGGCTGTCCACATATAGCGCCATAACATTACAGATCTTCGGATCCAGATCGATCTTTTCAAACTGATGACCATCATAGCGATATAAGCCGGAATACGTCCCGACCCAGATATATCCGTCATTGGTCTGCGCAACTGCATTGATCTCGGCAGAAACCAAACCGTCGTAGCTGTCGTATAGGATCGCCTCATATTCTGCCGGATAATCCACCTTGCCGGTACTATCAGCCTCAGCGCATACTTTAAGCGGCATTACGGAAAACAAAATACATATTGCGATCGGTATCCATAATCCCTTCTTCATCCAAAACCTCATTTTCCCTCTTATCTCTTGCGCCTTCTGCCGCGGCGGTCGATATTCCGCTTGATCACGGTTCCCTTAAATTCCATCATTTTCGCCTCGGTATGCAAACGACGTCGTCTTACGATCTCATCCGAAGACCAGCTTCGCAGACGGAGAAAAACAATAACCGCCGCCGTTACGCTTACAACCGCGATCGCCACAAACAGAATATCGATCTGCAGATACTCTTCTTCCCCCTCTAAATTGGAAAACGGATACCCTTCCACATCCGTTGTACGATAAAGAAGCTCTCCTTTTCCCACATAGTGATCCGCATAGGTATAGCGGATCTCCCCGATCACATCACGGTTTTTGCTTTTGACGGGAACCACCTCGTATGTCGCATGATTCACCTGTGCCGCCTTCGGCAGAACAATACGGCTGCCCTCCGAAACAGTCACCAGATTAACGTTCTCGGCAAGCAGTCCGGTCTTTGCCGCCTCCTTACCGAACAGATCCTCCTGTCCCGCAACCGGATAAAACATAAAATTGTCAAAACAATAATTGAACAGATTGATCGTATCCGTATAATAGCTTTCCTGCGTGGAAGACAAAACGACACAGACCAGCGTCATATCCCCCCGCCTCGCATAGGTTACAAGCGTATAGCCCGCGGCGTCCGTATATCCCGTTTTGCCGCCGAGACAGCCTTCATAGAGGTATGCATTCGTTTTGTAATTATTGATCATCGCATGGTGATTGTTCAGAGGCGTCGGGACATTATGCGTGTTGGTCGGAGGAATGGAATAAGCGCGTGTGCCGGTGATCGTCTGAAACGTATCGTCAGAAAAAGCCTCACGCGCGATCAGCGCCATATCATAGGCGCTGACATAATGATCTTCATCGGGAAGTCCGTTGGCATTGTTAAAATGTGTATTCTTACAGCCAAGCTCTTTTGCACGATCGTTCATCATATCGACAAAGCTTCCGATATCGCCGGCGACGTGTTCACCGACTGCATAGGCACACTCATTTGCCGATTCGAGCATCACAGCGTACAGACATTGCTCCATCGTCATTTTCTCACCGATGTCGCGGCTGATGTGGGAATTCTTCCCTTCGTTTTTCTCGACAGCGTCTTTGGAAAATGTGACGATCTCATCCATGGAGCTGTTTTCGATGGCAAGAAGCGTCGTAAGGATCTTCGTGATGCTGGCCGGATAATAGGGCGTGTGCTCATCCTTCGCGTACAGGATAACGCCGGTGTCCGCATCCATCACGATCGCGGCATCCGAAGCGACCTCAATACTGTCCGGCCAATACCCCGCGGCGCTTGCGGCGATCACCGGAAGCAGGGCGGATATCAGCATGATAAGGATCATACCGATCCCTACGATAAGGGCAACGATCCGAATGATAAGCGGTCGTTTATTTTTCTTTGGGGGTGCTTTTTTATTTGACAAACGTATCCAACCTCATTTCGTTATTCATGGTAAACCGCAGCCAGCTTATGGATCGGCTTACCCTCTGATGCAAATTTCTCTTCGTATTCGGTCATAATATTATCGGCCAAAAGCTTATGATCCGATGGCAGCGCATGCAGGTCATCGGTCAGATCCAAGATCTCCCAATGCGGCCGGGCCGTTATCTCTTCCCTGGAAAAATCAAACAGCCCCACATTATCGGTCTTAAACTCCACCATTCCGCCATCGGGCAGAACCTTCTCGTATTCCGCCAGAAACCGATGAGAGGTCAAGCGCCGTTTCGCGTGCCGCTCTTTTGGCCAGGGATCGGAAAAATTTAAGAAAATCCGCTCTACTTCACCTTTGGCAAAAAACCCTGCCAGCTCCGCCGCATCGCAGCAGATCAGGCGAAGATTCGGCAAAAGCAAGCGATCGCCGTCCGTAAACTCACTCTCTAAACGCTTCACTGCGCGGTACATCACGCTTTCATACCGCTCCAGACCCAAAAAATTGATATCCGTATGCTCTATGGCCTGTGTCAGGATGAAGCGTCCCTTTCCCATTCCAAGCTCGATCCTAAGCGGGTGTCCGTTTAAAAATACATCCCGCCAGCATCCCTTATGGTCAGTCGCATCCTGTATGCAATATGGATTTTGTTCAACGGCGGGACGTGCCGCCGGAATATTACGCAGACGCATATTTTTTCCTTATGAGATGCGAACGGATATGCCGTCGCTTCCGTTCGTATCGTACAAATCGTTTTTTGCGCATTTTTGAAAAGATGAATCTCTTCGCATCAGACATATCTTCGAACCGTTACCACCGTGTTGCCCTTTTTTGTGGCACGAAGCATACCGTCATAGATGAATTTGCCGTGACCGCGTACCGAAATGACTGCGCCCTCCTTCGGCAGAAGGGATGGGTTCGTAACCACTCGTCCCGCGATCAGCACCTGTTCCTTTACGAACATCCGGCGGGTCGTTTCCCGGGACATATGGTAAAGCTTCGCTATGATCCCGTCAATGCGTTCCGATGCAACGATAAGCTCCTCAGAAGCAAGCTTCGGCGCGGCCTCCGGCGGAAGGGCATCAATCCGCTCCGCCGATACGGAAGTGTGCCGGACGGTGAGCACATTCTCAATGATGTAATCCGCCATCCGCTCCGCGACAAACACATACGCCGTGCTGTCTACAACAAATATGTCACCGATCACATCCCGTTCAATCCCCAGCCCCATCAATGTGCCCAAAAAATCGCGGTGACTTAAGTCATCGGCAAATTTTGCCGCGCGCGGGGCGATCTTAAGAAGAACGATCGGAAAATCCTGTTCATAACCAAAAGATTTTGCATTTCCAAACCGGATCATCACTCGCTCGGCATCGCTGCTTCCGCCAAAAATGGTGATGTCCGCCGCGTCCGCCACATCATAGACGCCCGAAGCCTCCGCAACCGTCAAAAAATCGGTAAAATAGTACGCATTATGACTGCGGCTGTTCGCGTCTAGTTCTGCGAACCGCTTTCTTCTTCCGGCTTCTTTATCTCGTTCCATTTCGCTTTGTTTTTCTTTTTCA
>JAFSYD010000301.1 GCA_017443685.1 Lachnospiraceae bacterium
ATTGTAGGTCCGCTCCGTGGACGCGATCGAAAGCCGTTCCTGCGGCGTATGGATATCAAACATATCCGGTCCCATCGCAACCGCATCCAGTCCCTCGATCTTGCCCGCGAACAGCCCGCATTCCACGCCGGCATGCACCGATTCCACCTTGAAATCCTGGCCAAACATTTCCTTATATATCCGGCACATTTTATCCCGCAGCGCAGAATCGCGCCTGAACTCCCACGCCGGATACGTGTTCACAAGCTCGTACCGCGCGCCCGCGTGATCCGCGATAAAATGCATCTCGTCACACATCACCTTAAACGCCGTCTTTGAAGAGCTCCGCGGCGCATAGCTTAAATTAAACGACCGGTCGCCCATCGACAGGATCCCGAGATTGATGGACGTCTCGACCATGCCGGGCATATCGTCACTCATACGGATCACACCGTTCGGCATCGACAGGATCAGCGCCAGAATCTTGCGTGTCATCCCTCGAAGCACCGGGCGTCCGCCCTCATTCGTCTCCCGCAGCGTCACTTTGACATCCGGGTCGGCAGATGCAAAAATCCTGCTGACCGATTCGGCCGACTGCTCTACCGTCTCCTTTAACCGGTCGATGTTCTCCTTTGCCACGGCGATCACTGCCACCGCCTCCCGCGGGATCGCATTGTCTTTCATCCCTCCGTGAAAATCCACGAGCCGGAAGGAAAATTCGGAAAACACGCCGCGCAGGATACGGGCAAGCAGCATATTCGCGTTCGCCCTGCCCTTGTCGATCTCCATACCCGAATGCCCGCCTTTTAACCCGCTCACCTTGATCTCAAAGGTTCGCCTGCCCTGCAGGTCTTCGCGCACAAGCGGAAGGGAAATTTTGATCAGGCCGCCCCCCGCACAGCTCGCGAGACAGGAGCCCTCTCCCTCGGAGTCAATATTCAGCAGCGTATGTCCTTTTAACATGGATACATCGATACCCGCCGCGCCTCCCATGCCGACCTCTTCGCAGACCGTGCAGACGAACTCGAGCCGCGGATGCCGCAGGCTTTCATCCTCCAAAATCGCCAGGGCCATCGCGACCGCAATGCCGTCATCAGCGCCCAAGGTCGTGCCCTTTGCTTTTACAAAATCGCCGTCGATATAGAGCTCCAGGCCCTCTTTTTCCATATCCTTCTGGCAGTCCGGCGTCCGTTCCGCCACCATATCCATATGCCCCTGCAGGATCAGCGGCTCCCTTTCCTCATAACCGGCTGACGCCTCTTTGATGATGATGACGTTGAAAAGCCCGTCCTGATAGTATTCGAGCCCGTGCTCCTTCGCGAACGCGACGAGATAATCACTGACCGCCTTCTCGTGATGCGACGGGCGTGGGATGCCCGCAAGCTGCTCAAAATAATAAAATACCCGCTCCGGCTTTACGCCTTCCAATACTGCCATTTTCCTACTCCTTCATTATAAAAAAATATAAATCTTCGTTCTCTGTTACAGGAAGAAACACACCAGTCCGCCGACCGCTGCATAAAGCAGGCAATACGGCAGCACCTTCCCGAGGATCCGGTTCTCCGCACCGACGAGGTTCGCTGCCGCCGTTCCGATCGCAATACCCTGGGGCGCGATCATTTTACCGATGCCGGCTCCCATCACGTTCGCCGCCGCCAGCCACGGCTCCGAAGCACCGATCGCCGCCGCGGTCTTCGTCTGCATTTCGCCGAAGAGCACGCAGGTTGAGGTACCGCTGCCCGTAATGAAGCCGCCGAGCATACCGATCAGCGGAGCAAACAGCGGGAACAGCCCGCCCGTCGTCGCAACGAAGAAATTCGCAATGTCGTCTGTCATGCCGCTGTGGCTCATGATCTTCGCGGTCGCAAGTACCGACACGATCGTAAGGACCGTTTTTACGTTGCTTTTTACCGTTTTCAAAAGGACCCCAAAGATCGCAGAAAGCGACGCGCCCTGCACCAGGCCGCCGATGATCCCGGCAACCAGAATGATGATCCCCGGCGTGTTGATCCAGGTAAAGGTCAGCGTCCCGACGGTCTCTCCGGGAACGACCGAACGATATACCGCAACCGTCGTCGCGATCTTCGAAAGCGGCTCCTTTATCGGCGCCACCAGATTTGTCAGAAGCAAAAACAAAAAGATCAAAATAAAGGGCATCCACGCGATGACGCCGCTTTTGGCGTCAAATCGGGGCGTGTCCGAAGCATCAGCACCCGCCATTTTCGCCGATACACCCGGGCCTTCCGCCTTCACCGGCCGGCCATCCTCCGATGCGCCCGAACTTTCGGCTTTTGGCGTTCCGCCTCCCGCACTTCCCGTTACCAGATATTCCGCCGGAACGGGAACGCGCTTTTCTTTTATCATCGCAAACGCGATCATCCCGACCATCGAAAAAATGGAGCCAACGATATCACAAAGCTCCGGCCCCGCCTGCCCCGCCATATAATAGGCAGGCACCAAAAACGCGACCATCGATACCGCAACGATGCCGATCATTCCTTTTAAGGCTTTTGCCGAGCCATCCGCGATCGCGATCATCAAAAACGGGGACACCACAGAAAGCAAAAGCTCGATCGTCACAATGTCCACGGACAGTCCCGTAATGTCAGTGATCCCCGTCACCGCCGCAAGCGTCCGCGTCGGCACGCCGACCGAACCGAACGCCGTCGGCATGGTGTTGACCACCAGAAGCGCAACGATCGTCCGTACCGGGTCAAAACCCATCGCCACTAAAATGCCGGTCGGGATCGCGACCGCCGTCCCGAAGCCGGCCATTCCTTCCATAAAGTTGCCGAAGCCGTAACCGATCAGAAGAAAGAGCACGCGTCTGTCCTTTGACACGGACGAAAGCATCGCCTTCATCGTATCCATCGCGCCCGTCGCAAGCGTCAGCTGATAGACAA
Organism: Lachnospiraceae bacterium; assembly: GCA_017443685.1. GTDB lineage: Bacteria > Bacillota > Clostridia > Lachnospirales > Lachnospiraceae > RGIG4930. The sequence goes on from JAFSYD010000301.1 coordinate 2,883, forward strand.
AAAGCGCCGCCAAAGCAAAGATCGTCGCCAAAACGTACGTCCAAACTCTCATTTAGGGTACCTCCGTACCTTAGTATGATCGGGCGACGAAAAAATATCTTTTTCGCGAAAAAATTTTTTTGAGAATTCAAACACGATTTTTCAAAATTGTTCCTCAAAAAGTGATAGGCGGAAAATGCGGAAATACCCGCAAAAAAG
>JAFSYD010000302.1 GCA_017443685.1 Lachnospiraceae bacterium
CGAGGAGATAATGGGGCTGTTGAAATTCTGCAAGGTACCGAGAAGCCGAAAGGAGATGCAGGATTATTGCGGTTATGCATCAAGGGGGTATTATATTCAGGCAATCATTACCCCATTGGTCGATCATGGATATCTGCAAAGAACCATATCGCAAAAGCCGAAAAGCAGGAACCAGAAGTATGTTAGACGCTGAAAGGATAGAGTGCATAGCATCATGCAAAAACTGATCAACCAAATCCTGAAATTCGGTGTTGTCGGCTTTATCTGTTTCTTTATCGACTTCGCCATTTATACGATAAGCTGCAATGTGCTTGGAATTCCGTATCTGATCGCTGGGGTTCTTGGGTTTACGATCTCGGTGATCGCGAATTATATCTTAAGCATGAAGTTCGTTTTCGAGCGGCGGGAGGATATGTCGCGGACGAGGGAGTTCGTCACTTTTGTGATCCTTTCCCTGATCGGTCTTGGCCTGAATGAACTGATCCTTTTTGTCTGCATCGACGTGGTGTATATGCACTGGCCCTGGCTTTCGGAGAGGCTTGTGGTTAGCCTGGCGAATGTCGGTGCGAAGATCGCGGCGACGGGGATCGTGATGGTGTACAATTTTATTTCCCGGAAGATCTTTCTTGAGAAAAAGGATAGTTCCGTCTGACAGATCGCAGGCGTGAAAGTGATCTGTCGGAGGGTTTTTCGCACCCGCTGTAATAGATTTTTCACAAAAAATTCTAATTTCGTCACATTTGCGTCAAATGTTGAAAAAGCCGTTGAAAAACCCCAAAAAACGAGTATAATATAGAGTGCTTTTTTAGCGTTTTGGTTGTGTAAATATTGGTGAAGGAGCATATGTATGTCGGCATCGGATATCGGAATAGATTTAGGAACTGCAAGCATTCTCGTATATGTCAAGGGCAAGGGCGTCGTGTTGAAGGAGCCGTCGGTCGTAGCGTTTGATCGTGATACGAATAAGATCAAGGCGATCGGTGAGGAAGCCCGTTTGATGCTCGGTCGTACGCCGGGCAATATTGTGGCGGTTCGTCCGTTGCGGCAGGGTGTTATCTCGGATTATACGGTTACGGAGAAGATGATCAAATACTTCATCCAGAAGGCGATCGGCAGGAAGAGTTACCGTAAGCCGCGGATCTCGGTCTGTGTGCCGAGCGGCGTGACCGAAGTCGAGAAGCGTGCCGTTGAGGATGCGGCTTATGCGGCAGGCGCACGCGAAGTGTTCATCATAGAGGAGCCGATCGCGGCGGCGATCGGTGCGGGGATCGATATCTCCCGTCCCTGCGGCAATATGATCGTTGATATCGGGGGCGGTACGGCGGATATCGCGGTGATCTCCCTTGGAGGTTCGGTCGTATCGACCTCCATCAAGATCGCCGGAGATGACTTCGACGAAGCCATCGTCCGCTATATGCGTAAGAAGCATAACCTATTGATCGGCGAGCGCACGGCAGAGGATGTGAAGATCAATGTCGGCACCTGTTATCCGCTGCCGGAGCCGGAGACGATGAACGTGCGCGGACGGAATCTTGTGACCGGTCTGCCGAAGACGATCGAGGTGTCTTCCGAAGAGACGCAGGAGGCTCTGCGTGAGCCGACGGCACAGATCGTGGAGGCGATCCACAGCGTGCTGGAGAAGACGCCGCCGGAGCTTGCGGCGGACGTAGCGGATCGCGGGATCATCTTAACGGGCGGCGGCGCACTGCTGCGGGGCTTGGAAGAGCTGATCGAAGACCGTACCGGGATCAACACGATGACGGCGGAAGAGCCGATGACCTGTGTAGCGATCGGCACGGGCAAGTATGTCGAGTTTATGGCGGGGGAGCGTCCGCCGGAGATCAAATAACGAATATTTTGGCTGCGTCCGCTTTCGGGCGCAGTTTTTTAAGTTTATGTTAAGTAATCTAAACTATTGACCGATATAATAATCAGAAATATCATATACTTAAGGATGGGTATATCTTTTCATTCATCGCCAGGGACGGCAATTTGTTAGCGAAGGGAAGCGGATGATACGGTTCCCGCGGAGGCAGTATATGCTTAAAGGGTTATACACCGCCTATACCGGAATGGTACAGGAACAGCGCAGATTGGACACGATCACGAACAACCTGGCAAATTCCAACACGGCTGGTTTCAAAAAAGAAGGCATGGTGACCCGCTCGTTTGCGGACGAGATGGCGTTTCGGATCAAGGATACGGGCGACAATCTCATTCCGAGAAGGATCGGGAACTTAAAGATGGGCGTGAAGATCGGTGAGACATATACGGACTGGTCGCAGGGGCCCTTAAAGGAAACGCTTGATGTCAAGAGCAATATGGCGCTGCAGGGCCCGGGATTTTTCGCCATCGAGTATACGGACAAGCAGGGGAACACCTCAATCAAGTATTCACGCAACGGAGAATTCGTGGTGGATAAGGACGGGTACCTGCGGACGACGGACGGGGATTATGTGTTAAACCGCGATGCTGCGACGAATTCTTCCGCCGGAGAGGCGGGGCACATTCAGATCAACCCGCTGATCGAATACTCAGTGGATACGGACGGCACGATCTACCAGGATGGCAACGCTGTCGCGCAGATCGGTGTCGTGGATGTGGAGAATTACGATTATCTGGAGCATTACGGAGAGAATTTATACGACCTGCTGGACGGCGGTCAGATCATTCCGTCGGAAGCCACGGTCGAGCAATACGCACTCGAGACATCCAATTACAACATCGTGGATGAATTGGTTACAATGATCACGATCCAACGCGCGTATGACGCCGGACAGCGGATGATCCGCGCGGAGGATGAGACTCTGGAGATGGCAGTCAACCAGGTCGGCAGAGTATAATAAGTATGATCGGATTTAGGAGGAACGACTTATGATGCGTGCATTATGGTCCGCGGCATCGGGTATGCGGGCAGAACAGACAAGTGTAGATACGATTTCGAATAACATTGCTAACGTAAATACCACCGGTTACAAGGCGCAGCGTGCGCAGTTTAATACACTTTTGTATCAGACCTTACAGGCGTCCACTACGACGGCGAACGGTGCGAACAAGCCGTCGTCGGCACAGGTCGGCTTAGGTACGCGCGTCGCTTCGTTTAACGCGGCTTACACCCAGGGCGCACAGCTTTCCTCGGCGAACCCGATGGCGTTGTTCATCGCGGGCGACGGATTCTTTTCCATTCAGGGCACCAATAACGAGAAGCTTTACACAAGAGACGGGGACTTCACCTGGTCGACGACCTCGACTAAGGGTCAGCTCGCGCTTACCACATCGAACGGCAACTTCGTACTGGACCGGAGCGGACAGAAGATCGAGATCCCGCAGGAGATTTCCGCGGAGACGGTAGCGGTCGGACAGGACGGACTGATCTCCTACCAGAATGCGAAGGGGGAGACCGTTTCGACAGGCAAATATATCGGCTTGTTCCAGTTCCCGAATCCGGTCGGCCTGGAGAAAACTGCGGGCAACCTGCTCCGTCCGACGCCGGCGAGCGGTGAAGCGATGGCGGAAGAGAGCTCCGGCGACAACATGAAAAAGAGCCAGATCCAGCAGGGATACTTAGAGGGCTCGAACGTCAATGTCGCGGACGAGATGGTTGATCTTATTATTTCTCAGAGAGCCTACGAGCTGAACTCCAAGGCGATCACGACCGGCGATTCGATGCTGCAGACGGCGAACGAGCTGAAGAGGTAAATGAGTATCATGCGGCGCTGACATATCGTCCTGTGGGCGATGGCTTTTGACCGAACATGGGAAAGCGGCGGCGAAAACACGAAACGATCCGCAATGTGTGATATGACGGGGGAATAGATCATGGCTTTATCCGTAGATGCGTTAACGACAAATTATATGAGTGCGATGGGCTCGCAGGCGGCTTCCGCCAAGGCGGACCGTCTGAAAAAATCCGCCGACGGCCTGCAGGGCGCGACATATGAAGAGCTAGAAGATACGATGAAGACCTTCGAAAGCTATCTTTTGGAGCAGACGTTAAAAGAGGTCAAAAAGTCCATCAAGGAGATCCGCGGGGAGAACAACGACGAGGATCCATTTATGTCCCAGACGACCGATATGTACATGGATCAGA
>JAFSYD010000303.1 GCA_017443685.1 Lachnospiraceae bacterium
CGGTAAGTAAAATCTTCATACGTATTCCTTATTCTTGTCCGCCAGACGATTCAGTGCCGAGAACATACCGCGGATGGATGCCCGCGTGATGTTCGAGGAAATGCCGACGCCGAAGGCAATGTTGCCGTTGCGCTTGTCTTCCATCTCGATATAAGCGATGGCCTTCGCGTGGGACCCGACGGAAAGCGAGTGCTCGGAGTAGTCCCGCACCTGGAAATCGATCTCGGGCACATACTGCCGGATAGCGTATTTGACCGCGTTGATCGGCCCGTTGCCGCTTGCCTCGGACTTGTACTGCTGCCCGTTGTATTTGAAATCCAGTACAACCTCGGTCTCTTCGTCCCGGGTATTGTCATAGACGTCAACATACAAAAGCTCGTACGGCTCGTTCAATCCGATGTACTCTGCCTTGAACGCCTTCATGATCGTTTCCGGCTTGACCTCGCCGCCCTCCTGCTCGGAAATGCGCTGGATGACGTCCGCGAACTCCCGGTGCATCTTCTTCGGCAGCTTGTAGCCGTATACCGAATCCATGACAAATGCGACGCCGCCCTTGCCGGACTGCGAATTGATCCGGACAACCGGCTCGTATTCCCTTCCGATATCCGCCGGATCGATGGGCAGATACGGCACCTGCCAGATATCGCTGCCGCGTTCCTTCATCGCATTCACACCCTTATTGATGGCGTCCTGATGCGAGCCGGAGAACGCGGTAAATACCAGCTTGCCGGCGTACGGATGGCGCATATCCACCTCCATCTTGCAGCAGCGCTCGAACACGTCGACAATCTCATTGATATTCTCGATATGCAGTCCCGGATCGATCCCCTGGGAAAACATATTGTAAGCCACCGTTAAGATATCCACATTGCCCGTCCGCTCACCGTTGCCGAGCAAGGTTCCCTCGACACGATCCGCGCCCGCCAAAAGCGCAAGCTCCGTTCCCGCAACTCCCGTGCCGCGGTCATTATGCGGATGCACGCTGATGATGCATTCATCCCGGTGCGTGATATGCCTGCAGCAGTATTCCACCTGGTCAGCGTATACATTCGGCGTATTCATCTCTACCGTGTTCGGCAGGTTAAAGATCACCGGCGCCTCCGTCGCGTGATCCCAGGCGTCAAATACCGCGTTGCAGATCTCTACGGAAAAGTCCACTTCCGTTCCCGAGAAACTCTCCGGCGAATACTCCAGCTGCAGATTACCGTCATATTTGGACAGCCCGGCCTTCACCATATTCGTCCCGTCCACCGCGATCTGAATGATCTCCTCGCGGCTCTTGTTAAATACCACATCGCGCTGCAAGGTAGAGGTCGAATTGTAAATATGGAAAACGACGTTTTTAATCCCCTGAATCGCCTCGAAGGTCTTATCGATCAGCTCCTGCCGGCACTGGGAAAGCACCTGCACCTTTACATCATCCGGGATCTTGTTCTCCGCCACCAGGCGGCGAAGAAAATCAAACTCGATCTGTGAAGCCGCGGGAAACCCGATCTCGATCTCCTTGAACCCGAGCTTTACGATCAGGTCAAAAAGCTCCATTTTCTCCTCGACGTTCATCGGCTCGATCAGCGCCTGATTCCCGTCGCGCAGATCCACCGAGCACCAGATCGGCGCTTTCTCGATCTCCTTATTGCACCACTGCCTTTCCGGAAAATGTACTACCGGATTCTTTCTGTAACGCTTGTAGTTCACTTTAAATCTCCTCTCCAAATCCGCCTTCGATCAGGTCGGTGATCGCGGCATACGCTTCATCCTCGTCCTCCCCCTCGCAGATCAGCTCGATGGTATCGCCCGAACGAATACATGCGCCCAAAATACTCAACACGCTTTTGGCGTTCCCGATGTTGTCCCCCCTGTAGCGGAAGGTAACACGCGACTGAAACTCCATTGCTTTTTCGCAGAACAGCCCGGCGGGGCGTAGATGCAGCCCGCTCGGATTGCTTACGAGTAATTGTGCCTTACACATTTTTTGTTCCCCCTTTTTTGCCCGGTCACTCCTCCGGCGCCTGTGCGTCCGGCGGTGCTTCGGCCGGCTTCTGTTCCTGCGGAGGCGCTTCTTCCTCCGGCTTCTCCGCCGCGATCGTGATCTCACATGCTACCGCCCCCACGGTAACGTTATCCTCCAATGACAGTACCGCTTCTACAATATGCTTGCCTTCATCGAGGCCTTCCGCATTCACTCTTCCCTTCATCGTGTGCGGATCGACCGCGTCCAGCGCGGATACCAGTCCGGTCAGCTGCACCTTTACCATCTCGTCCGTAAACGCCGCGGTACAGCCTGCCTTTACATTGTCTATCTTAAGGTTCGCAGTCGGTATCGCGTACTCCCTTGTGTCCACATCCACAAGCTTCACGGCGATCCTGACCGTCGCCTGCCTTGACGAATCCACCGTAACCCCGTCCGGCAGGTATGTCCCGATGTCTACCGAGGTCTCAAAATTGCCGTTTATCGTATTTAAGTCGATCACGGTCGGCGGGATCATAATGGACGTTAAGTCGTTCATCTTCTCGGATTCGCCCTTTACGCGGATCGAAGACGGGTTTGCCGTTATGGATTCCAGCTCTAAGCCTTCGGCAAGCTGCCCTCCGGTCTGCACGTCGATCGGAACTTCTTTTACCATTACCATATCGACTGCCACCTCGACCGTCTCCACATTGACCGACAGCTTGTCCTTTACGATCTCATTGCCGTCGGCATCGTAGAACAGCGGCATCGTGCTCTCGCTGACATCCGTACTCATTCCCGTGATATCGCAGACCGCAATGACCGATGAGATCTTCGAAACGATATCCTTCGGACCGTCCACCGTAATGACGTTCGGCGTGACCGTCACGGAATTGACATCAAATCCGTTCGCCGGCTTCCCTTGTGTCGTCCCCTTGACGATGAAGTTCGAGTTCAGCTTCTCCCCGACCGTGACCAGCAGATAATGCAGCTTCGATGAAATGGAAAGCTGATTGGAGTACCGGTTCGCCGAAATATCGATCGGCACCCTGCCGCTCCCTTCGAGGTAATTCAGATCCGCTGTCGCCGTAAAATCCGATCCGGACAGCTTCTCGATCACGGAACGCCGCGCCGTCACGCGGAACGTCACCGTATTATTCCCGTTAACGATCTCGTAGTATTTGCCCTGTCCGGTTAAGACATCGTCATTTACGATGCTCACCGTCGAAGTAAAATTCCTCGACTGCGTCGGATCATCCACATTGATAACGACGAGCCACAGCATACACGCAAAAAGGAATGCCAGTAATTTCAATCCGATATTGTTAAACAGAAGGTTCTGCAATTTACCTGCCATCCGCCATGCCCCCCTTCCGCTTGAAGATCCGCCGCAACAGGAACGCGCGCGGCTGCTCGCCGATCACCTCATAGGCATCCGGGCGCTGCGCGTGCCGCAGGATATCCTCCATCCCCGTCGCACTGACGTTGCGGATCAGCTTCCGGTCCTGCGCAACCGACACCTGCCCGGTCTCCTCCGACACAACGATCGTTAACGCGTCGCTTACCTCGGATATGCCCACCGCGGCACGATGGCGCGTTCCGAGATCCTTTGAGAGGGCAAGATTGTCCGTCAGCGGCAGATAACAGGTCGCCGCCACGATGCGGTCTCCACGGATGATGATCGCGCCGTCGTGGAGCGGGGTATTTTTCTCGAATATATTCAAAAGCAGCTGCCTTGACACCAAAGCGTCCATCTTGATGCCGGTACGCTCCTGCTCGGTCAGCCGAACATCCTGTTCGATCACAATTAGGGCACCCGTTTTTACTACCGCCATTGCGTAGCAGGCGGACACCAGCTCACCGATCATACGATCCTCGAACCGCTTCTCCGCCGTACGGGCAAAAAGCGACGTGAAGTTAAAGGACAGCAGAAAATCCTGGCGTCCGAGCTGTTCTAAAGCATGCCGAAGCTCCGGCTGGAACACGACGATCACCGCGATCATACCGGCGTTAAACAGCCGCTCGCCCAGCCAGAGGATCGTGTTCATCTGGAAGAGGGCTGCCGCCAGAAACATCGCCAGGATAAACAGAATTCCGCGAAAAAGCATCCATGCGCGCGTGTTCTTGATCAGGATCAATACCTCATAGAAAAATGCGGCAATGATCAAAACCTCGACTACGTCGGTCACATGAATGTTCGGAAACGACAGATCAAAATAGTCGCTGAAAAAAGCGTCCATGGAATTGACAAAATCGTCCATGCGTTAAGCTCCCGTACCAAAAGGCGCATACTACTCCGTCAGGAGAGCTTTTTAACCTTTTTTTCTTCCTCCGCAAGACGGATCTTCGGAACCGCCGTTACGTAATAATAGTATTCATCATCCTCGAACTGTACGCGCTCGATCCGCGTATAATCGAGATCCAAAACAATGTAATTCGTCGCTATCCCCACAAGGAAGGTGATGAGGTTCGCGATCATAAGCTCCGGTATCCTGCTTCTTTGTCCGATAAAAAGATAGCCGGAAAGCATCAGGATAAATTCCACAACGACACCGCTTGTGACTGCAACCACCCAGGCGTGCCGGATGTTCATCGTCCGGATCGTATACACCACGACAAACAGCGCCGCCATTGCGATCACATAAATGTAAAACAGCGGATTGCCGAACACGTTGTCCCGCAGAAGCCCGATCGAAGAAAGCGCATCCGCACCGTTCTTCAGAAGCGCCGCGTTGTCATACACCTCTTTTAAGTAGAACGAAACCACCGATCCGCATACGATCGCGATCACCTCCTGCGCACCACCCAAAAGAGCCGCCTGCATCGACGCCAGGTACGGAATGCGCAGCCGCTGCCAGGCCGTCACGCTGACGATGTAGTTGACCTTCCTCGCCTGATAGCCCGCACAAAGCGCATAGGATAATACCAGCATCACAAGAAGCGTGACCGAAACGCCGAACGACAGCGACAAAAGCTGGATCAGCAGATACATCTGCATCACAAGCGCCGCCCCCGACACCGGCAAAAACGCACAAAGCACCGACAAAAGCGGAACGATCCATGCGTGCGATAAAATTTTCGCAAAACCGAAATAATTGGAAAGCACGGATAAGATCAGAAAACTTAACAAACCGTTAAACAAACGGTTCAGAAAAATCTCGTGCCGTCCATAGAACCGACGGATCCTGCCTCTGGTTCGAATAAACTTTGCCATATCCCTACAATCAAGCCCCCGAACGGCCCGGCTCATACGCCTGAGGCACCGCGCGGTCGGCTTCTTCCTCATATAGTTGCTCTAAAACATCCCAGTCCTTATTGATCCGGTTCACCTTACGCTTTGCGATGGCATACCGGCGCATCGTGCGGCGATGTACCAGCCTTCGGTAAACATACAGGAAAACAATATACCCGATCAGCGCCGCAATAGCGAAAAGGATCACAACCACCTGCGTGACATCCTCCAAAAAGAGCGTATATAAAGCAACCGCGATCCCTCCTGCCAAAAGCAGGTAAAGAACGGTCCCCGCAATCGTTCCGAGCGTATCATGGAACGAAACGTAATCCTTCTTGGTGGTGTTTTGCATTTTGTTGTAATCATGGCTTTCGTACTTTTCGTACATTGCCATGCGGATCATATGCCTGACACGTTTTTCGTTTAGCATAACGGATTCCTATTTGAAGCGCATGCCCTTCTTGTTGTCAACCTTCTTCTTCTCTTCCTTGGCATGGGCAAACGCAGACGTCAGTCCCTGTGCGATATTCTTCTTGCAATCGCCGCAATATCTGCCGGTATAAATCCTCCTGCCGCATTTCTCGCAAGAGATCGCGATGTCCGAATCGGAAGCAAACTGCAGCCGCTCCTCGCGCACCCATTGCTGGAGCTGGACCACCGTAACCTCATTCGCATCCGCGATCTCCTGCATCCTTGCGTGCGGATTCTCACGGATGTATTCCTTCACCGCAAAAAAGCGCTTCTCAATCTTATCCTTGCATTCCGGGCAGACCTGCTGTCCACCGAGATAGTTGAACAAACGACGGCAGCTTCTGCAATTACGTACTTCCATATACAACCCCTCCTAGCACCTTAAAACACACCAAAACGCGAGCACTTCATATGCCTTCCCCCACGACCGCGGTCATCCCGAAAACAGCTGCCGCTCCCCCGGCAAGCAGGACTTCGGCGCACGCGTCCAATGTACTTCCGGTCGTGAAAATATCGTCAACTATAAGTACTCTTTTTGATTTTACACCACTTTGCGCCATTTTGAAAGCTTTTTTCAAATTCTTTCTGCGTTCTGAGCCATTTAATTCCTTCATCGGACGTGTTCGGCGGGTGCGGATGAGCGTATTGCCCGAAAACGGGATCCCTGTTTCGTCCGACAGCGCCCTGGCAAGCACCGCGGCCTGGTCATATCCGCGTTCCCGCCGCTTGGCGCCATTCATCGGCACCGGCACGATCAGATCGATCCCCTTTCGTTTCATCCATCGGCCGTAGATTCGGGCCATATCCTTCGCAAAAACGCGCCCATATCCCCTGCGGTTGCCGTATTTTAACCCGTACATTGCCGTCTTCATCCCTCCCGTATACACGTATACGGCCTTCGACTGCAAAAACAGATGGCGCACCCTGCCGCAGTCATAGCAGATCTCATCACTGTCTTTTTTTAATGGCTTGCCGCAGACCTTGCAGGCCGGCTCTCCGATATAGCGGATCTTATCTTTACAATCCGCACAGAACCCCTCTTCATACTCCGCGATGGCCAAAATCCCCCCGCAGCAGGGACAATGGGGCGGAAAAAGGATATACACCCCCTTTCGCAGCGCACCGATCAATTTTTTGCATTTCATTTGACTTTCCCCCCATTTCTTATTACAATGTGTTTTATGAAACAGCGAATGTTGAAAAAACTGACTGCCGCCGTACTTGCCGCCGCGCTTTGCGTGCCTTTTTTTGCGTGCACGAAAGCGGATGACGGCCCGCCAGCAGACGAGGCGCAGGACGAAGAGCCTGTCACGACTTATCAGATCGCGGTCTGCCGCTCTTACGACAGCCCCGTATACGACCAGATCGTGAACGGATTTGCGGATGCACTCTATGATTCCGTCGGCGAAGCACAGATCATATTTAACGACCACACCTTCCAATCGGGCGAGAACGGGGAAGCCGTTGTATTAAGCATGCTTTCCGCGGACAACGAGCTTGTTTTCTCTGTCGGAGAGGCGGCTTTGTCCGCAGCTGCCGCGGCGACCACCACAACGCCGATCGTCGGCGCCGGGGTGATCGATTATCAGGACGCCCTGCACCTGCTTTCCAAGCGCGGCTCCTGGAACCGGCTGACCGGCCGCAATGTGACCGGCATCTCCGCGGCACCCTTTATTCCGAGCCAGCTTTCCCTGCTGATCGAAGCGACGCCGGAGCTTAAAACGGTCGGCATTCTTTACAACCCCATCGACAGCAACGCCATCTACCAGAACGAAATGCTGGAGGATTATCTCGACGAGGCAGGCATTCCCTGGAAAGAATATGAGATCGCGGTTACGGAGGAATCCGTCACGGATGATATGCCGGAAGCCGCCGATACGATTCCGACCGTCATTCTGCCGACCACCGTTGTTGCCGCTTCGGGAAAAGAAGGCCCCAACATTGCGGTGGAAGACATCGGCGAGGAAGGCACCCTGACCGGTATCAACTCCCCGGAATCCACAAGAACGGCCAAAATATCCAAGACCTGGACCGGCGGCAAAGCCGAAATGGCAGCGGCTGAAGAAGCCGCAAGCGCCGCTGATGCGGCAAATGGTTCAGCCTCGGCGGGCACGGACGCCTCTTTCGATGCGCCCGCGAACCCCGACGACGGGGGCATTTCCTTCGATGCGGCCGTATCCGGCACAGATGCGTCCACCGATACAGCCCTCTCAGGCGCTTCCGATGATCCGTCCATATACGCCGCCCCCGCCCCTGCTGCCGAAGGCCTTTCCCCCGACGAGTCCGCGGAAAAGATCATACGCCTTGCCTGCGAGGAATGCAGTGTTCTTTATATCTCGGCGGAAAGCAAGCTGACCGACCGGATTGACATGATCGCGCGGCTGGCCGGCGAAAACGGCGTGTCCACGATCGGGGGTGACCTTATCCTCGGCGAAAAAACCCTCGCCTGTATGTATTCCGACCCGTATGATCAGGGCTACCGCGCGGGCAAAGTTGCCGTGCGCATCCTCGTTGACGGCGAAGACGCCTCCGCGATCAAAATCGGCCAGCCGAAAGAAGATAATCTGCAAAAATTGTATCAGGATTCTGTCGCGAATTCCCTCGGGCTTTCCTTCCCGAAGTCCTTTTCGGACATCGACGAGTTCCTCGCAGCCTACGTTCCGGGAACCAATACGAAGCGTGTAAGCAAAGATAAGTAACACTATAAAGCAGCGCGGCGCGGCTGTCAACACAGCCGGGACATATTCCATGCCGCACTTTGATCTGTCAAGACAGGCTTTTCATATAACTATCGGTATATTCCTTTAATTCTTCCACTACATCCTCCGGCGCTGCCAGCCAAACGCCCGGACCCAGCCCGAACAGCCATCCGAAGAAATGCCGGCTGACATTCACATCGACCCAGAACTCACTGTGGGTCTCATC
>JAFSYD010000304.1 GCA_017443685.1 Lachnospiraceae bacterium
AGAGGAACCGACGGGCAATCATCATATAAACCGCGTAAACAGTGGGTTTCAGGTTTTTAATAACACCTGTTGCCTGTCCGGTCGGGATGATCGCATAGTGATCCGTCACCTGCTTGTCATTGACGTACCTTGTTTTGGCAATTGTCTTGTGTGTCCCGTGCTGCAGGATGGATTTTGCATAGACGGAAAGTGCCGGAACGCTTTCCAAACCCCTGATATTTTTTTCGATTTCCTTTGCCACCGCCGTGGAGAGCACCCTTGCATCCGTCCGCGGATAGGTCGTCAGTTTTTTCTCGTACAGCTCCTGGGCGATGGACAAGGTTTCATCCGGACTGATCTTCAGGGCACGGGCGCAATCATTCTGCAGCTCCGCCAGATTATACAATAACGGCGCGTATTTTTTCTCCGTCTTCTTTTCGTTCTTTTCAATGACGGCCGTGATGTTATTTTGGGCTTCATACACATTTTCCTGCGAAACAGAATCGCCTGTTTTGAAATCCGGCTTTTTTCCGCCAAGGTTACGAATCAGCTCTTCCGCTGATTTGCGTTCCCGGAAGCCTTTTTCATTGTACAGCAGGGGGGATGCAAAGTACCGGCTGCCGGAGACGGCCTTCCAGTTTGCCCGGATCATACCGGGAACCGCTTCCTTCGCAGCATCTTTATCCTCTGCCGCCGGCAGCGCAAACTGTCCCTCCACGCCATAGTAAGGGGTCTTTTGGAAATGCCGGATCTCCCGCTCCCTGTCCACAACCATCCCCAGCACACAGGTCATGACACGTCCGACCGCAATGGTGAATCTATCGGAATTTAGACAATTTCTAATCGTATTTGCGTATTTTAATGTGGCCGCCCGGGAGAAGTTGATTCCCATGAGATAATCTTCCTTTGCCCGGAGGAAGGCGGAGGCGCTTAGGCTGTCATAGGCGGAAAGGTCTTTGGCCTCGCGGATGCCGCGCTTAATCTCCTCCTCCGTCTGGGAATCGATCCAGACGCGCTTTCTCGTCTTCCCCTTCAGGCCGCTCATCATCTCCACCAGACGGTAGATATATTCGCCCTCGCGTCCGGCATCGGTGCAGACATAGATCACGTCTATGTCGTCGCGGCGCAGCAGCGCGGAGACGATCCCGAACTGCTTTTTGACATTCGCAATCACTTCGTATTTGAAGGTTTCCGGCAGGAAGGGAATTGTCTCCAGGGACCACTTTTTCAATGCCGGATCATAGACCTCGGGATAGCTCATGGTGACAAGATGGCCGACACACCATGTGACAACGGCCTCCTCCGATTCCAGGAAGCCGTCCCGCCCCGAACCGCCGATCTTGAGGACATCGGCAAAGGCCCTGGCGACACTCGGTTTTTCCGCGATAAATAAGTGCTTCATCCGAATCATCATACCATATTTTTCCTGTTTGAAAAGACGGAATATCCGCAATTGATTGCGGACCTGTGGGGATGTGTGGTAGAATAGATTGGTTAATTGCGGCTAACATGACGAAGGAATTAGTGTTCATGGAGTGTCAGGAAAAGGAACATCCGGAAGAAATCACGGAAAACAGGCATCTCAAACTCAGGGAACCGGGCAGTGCCATCACGCATTTCATTGCCTTTCTTCTGACTGCCATGTTTGCCTATCCCCTGCTGACCAAAGCACGCCGTGCGGACAGCGTTACTTTCTATTCCATGGTGGTCTTTATTAGCAGCATGCTGATGCTGTACGCCGCCTCCACGCTGTTTCACTCCGTCAATGCCGAAGGACGCAAGCTCCGTGTTTTCCGCAAAATCGATCACATGATGGTCTTTGTCCTGATCGCCGGTACCTATACGCCGGTGGCGTTGCTGGTGCTGCCTCCGGAAGCCGGACGTCCCTTCCTCGCGGCCGTATGGACCATTGCCATCTGCGGCATGCTGTTCAAGCTCTTCTGGGTGGGCAGCCCGAAATGGGTCACGGCGACGATTTACATCCTCTTCGGATGGTTTGCGCTCGGGGTCTACGACATGCTGATCACCGTGCTCTCCCGCCGGGCCTTTCACTGGCTCCTTGCGGGCGGCATCATCTACACGGTCGGCGGCGTCCTGTACTCTCTCCGCTCGGAGTCCTTTGATCAAAAGCACCCCGTCTTCGATGCCCACGCGGTCTTCCACCTCTTCATTATGGCGGGCAGTATCTGCCACGCGGTATTTATGTTCCGATACGTACTGTAATGTAACAGCTCCGGCAAGCACATAAAAAAAACACCCGCATTTGCACGGGTGTTTTTTTTACGGAGAAGCGGGGATTTGAACCCCGGCGC
>JAFSYD010000305.1 GCA_017443685.1 Lachnospiraceae bacterium
AAGGCGGATCTGGAAAAGCGGTTGGAGAGTATTCGATAAGTTTATTTGACGAGGAAGAATAAAATATTTACGGACCGCTTTGGGATGAGCTGAAGCGGTTCGTTTGTTTTTGGAGACGGATTGGAAGATGAATATTATAGATTTTCATACGCATACATTTCCCGAGAGGATCGCGGAGCGCGCGATCGACAGCTTAAGTCATAAATCGCGGACGCGCCCCTTTTCGGACGGGACGGCGGAAGGGCTGCTATCGAATATGGAACAGGCGGGGATATCGCGTTCTGTCATACTGCCGGTTGCGACGTCGCCGGAGCAGGTTGTAAAGGTAAATGATGCATCCGCGCGGTTGAATGAGGCATACGGGGACCGCGGCCTTCAGTCCTTTGGCTGTATGCATCCCGACTATGCGGATTACCGGAGGGAGCTGTCCCGGATGGCGGATATGGGTCTTATCGGCGTGAAGCTGCACCCGGTCTATCAGGAGGTGGCGGTGACCGATAAGCGGAATATGAACATCATTGACCGTGCCGCGGAGGTAGGGTTATGCGTGATCACGCACGCCGGATATGATGTCGGATATCCCGGGGTAACGCTCTGCTCGCCGCGGCAGCTGCGGTATGTGATCGATACGATCGGTGAATTTCCGTTCGTTCTGGCACATATGGGCGGATGGATGCAATGGGAGGAAGTCCCGGAGTACCTTGCGGATACCGGCTGTTATCTCGATACGGCCTTTTCCACGGGACGAATGTACCCAAGAGAGGATGCGCAGGGCCTGCTCTTTCCGGAGGAGATGCTGGACGTTAAGGGCTTTATGAAGCTTTATGATGCTTTTGGTTCGAAACGGATCCTCTTCGGCACCGACAGTCCGTGGGCAGATGCAAAGCGGGAGATTGCGTTTATTAAGGACCTTCCGGTCACGGAAGAGGAGAAGGCGGATATCTTCGGAGGGAATGCGAAGCGGCTTTTGGGAGTATGATTTCTGTCGCGCGCTACGACCGCTCACCTGACTGCAGTTTGACGCGGATAACGTCAAGAATGATCGGAACGGTAAAGTGGAAAAGTGATTTATACCATCAAAAACCGCCCTTTACCATTGTGGCATCGGGCGGGTTTTTCATTTCTATGGACACAAGCCCTATAATTCTGTGACATTCTCCTGCCGTGTGATGTATGGCATCCCCGCGGCAGGTGCCGATATTGCGGAGCTTATATCGCTGCAAGCTCTTCCTGCGTCACGAGCTTCACCTTCATTCCGGCGAGGGTCCGCTCCGCCGCCTCGGTGTCGGTTACGCGCATGATCATATATGCCTGTCCGGTCGCTTTGGATGCGAGGGCGGAGTACATATATTCGACGTTGACGTTTGCTTTTTGGAACTCATCGAGCACTCTTGCGAGGCCGCCCTTGACGTCGTCCACCGCAACCGCGATGACCGGCGTTAAGGAGTTGACGAAGCCGGCGTCCTTAAGGATCGTGGCCGCTGAATACAGGTCGTCTACGATCATCCGCGCGATGCCGAAATCCTTTGTCTCCGCAACGCTCATGGCCCGCAGGTCAATGCCTCCGTCAGCAAGGATTTTTGTCAGATTATATAATGTCCCCGGACGGGTCTCTAAAAAAACCGAAATCTGTTTTACACTCATTCTTTTCCTCCCTATATACTGATTTACGTAAGCGCTTGACTCCGTTGTTTCACAACTCCCGTCAAGCGACACGCACAACTTCGGCTATCGCCTGCGTTGTTCGTGTCCGGCATTCGTCAAAGATGCCTTCTCCCGCAAGCGGGAAGTCATCTTTGCCTCATTGCTTACGCTCATATCTTCCTCTTATCGATCACCCGTACCGCTTTGCCCTCGCTTCTCGTAATGGACTTCGGAGCGACGAGCGTTACCTTTGCCTTCAAGCCCAGCATCGACTTTAAGCCGTCGACTAAGGTCTTTTGTCTTGCTTCGATCTCGCCGATGTTGTCCGTGAACATTTCCGGCGTCATCTCGACCTGGACGTCAAGCGTGTCGGTATTGCGGACACGGTCAACGATGATCTGGTAATTCGCCGGATAGCCGTTATTCAGCAGGACAGTCTCAATCTGAGACGGGAATACGTTGACGCCGCGGATGATCAGCATATCGTCGGAACGCCCGCGCGGCTTTGCCATACGGATGAGAGTCCGTCCGCAGGAGCATTTCTCACGGGAGAGCTGGCAGATGTCCCGCGTCCGGTAACGGATCATCGGGAAGGCTTCTTTATCCAATGCAGTGAACACGAGCTCGCCCTCGCTGCCGACCGGAAGCACCTCTTCGGTGTCGGGGTCGATAATCTCCGGGATGAAATGATCTTCATTGACATGCATGCCTTTCTGCTCGGAGCACTCAAACGCCACGCCCGGTCCGGAAAGCTCGGTCAGACCGTAAATGTCAAAGGCCTTGATGCCCATGGTCTTTTCGATGTCGCGGCGCATTTCCTCGCTCCAGGCTTCCGCACCGAAAATACCCGCTTTCAGCGGAATGTCTTCCGGTGATAAACCCATTTCCGCCATCGTCTCGGCAAGATAGGCCGCGTAGCTTGGCGTACAGCAGAGGATCGTCGTGGACAGGTCGTTGATGAACATGATCTGCCGCTCGGTATTGCCGGAGCTCGTCGGGATGGTCAGGCATCCGACCTTATGGCTGCCGCCGTTCAGCCCCGGGCCTCCGGTAAAAAGTCCGTAACCGTAGGATACCTGGCACACATCCTCATCCGTACCGCCTGCCGCGCAGATGGCGCGAGCACAGCAGTCTTCCCAGAGGTCAATGTCGTGCTGCGTGTAAAATGCAACGACGCGCTTGCCGGTGGTGCCGGAGGTGGACTGGATGCGGACGCACTCCTTCAGCGGCTTG
>JAFSYD010000306.1 GCA_017443685.1 Lachnospiraceae bacterium
AAAGCAAGGCGCCTGTGATCATCGCGTTTCTGGCCGGGGTTGTGCTGGCCGCGATCGTGGTTTTTGCGTTGACGGGGTCAAAGGGCGGCTCTGCGGGACAGGAGAATGCGGCCGGACAGGAGGATGCGTCACAGGAGGATGCGTCACAGGAGGATGCGTCGCAGAAGGATTCGGCGGCGTCTTTGGCAACATCCGGCGGGGAGATCGATTTTGAGAAAACGTTTCCTTCATGGAATCCGGACAGTGCTTCATTGAGGGAGCTGGTTGATTTCGTGGCTTCCGTTACGGACGAATCCAGTGGGGAGTATTTGGAGCCGGCGGATCGTATAGCGACATTTGATATGGATGGTACGGTGATCTGTGAAAAGGCGCCGGTGTATATCGACTACTGCCTGACGCTGTACCGCGTGCTGGATGATCCGTCTTTTCACGCAACGCCGGAAGAGCGTGACGCCATGCAGCAGGTGCGTGAACATGCGTATACCAAAGGCGAGACCTTCCATCCGGAGACGATCACCAAGGCCGATCTTGTCGCTTCTGCTTTTGCCGGAATGACGCCGGAGGAGTTCCGTTCCTACGTAGTTGATTTTGCAGACAACCAGCCGGTTGTGGGATTCGAGGGGATGACCTACGGCCAGTCGTTTTACAAGCCGATGATCGAGGTGATCGATTTCCTGCGCGCCAACGATTTTGACGTGTGGATGGTGTCGGCCTGCGAACGCGAGGTGGTACGCGGGCTGATGGAACGCTATGGTTTCCCTTATGATCACGTGATCGCTACCGATGTGCCGTATGTTGCGGCCCAAAAAGGGGATGAAGCAGCGGATGCATACAATATGAGTCAGGAGGAGGATATCGTTCTCGGCGCGCCGCTGGATCCGGTGGAGTGCGGAAAGTCGGGTAAGCCGGCTGCGATCATCCGTGAGATCGGAAAACGGCCGATCCTCGCGTTCGGCAACAGCTCGGGCGACTTCTCGATGCTCAATTTCGCTGAAGGAAATCCCGAACACGCCGGGATGGGCGTTTTGGTGGTATGTGACGATACCGAACGGGAATACGGCAGTGATAAAAAGGCTGCGGAGTTCTATGAGACCGTGGAAAAGGAAGGCTGGACGCCGTTTTCCATGGCGAATGACTGGAAGACGATCTATGATGAAAACGTAAAAAAGACCGGTCTGCCCGAAACGGTTGAATTCCCGGAAACGCAGGAAATAGAAGAGCAGGAGGAGATGAAGCCGGCCGCCTGAAACGTTGTTTAATGTAGATTATATATATTGCACAAAAAAGTACTTGCATTTTTTGCTTTTTGTGGTAATATTGTATATGCACCTCGCAAGATGAGGCAGCTTGAATACTCTGACAATCAGGAAAGAGTTGGGGGACTTTTTCCAAAGGGGGATACATATTAGAAGGGGTAAGAAGCCCGCACAGAGGTCTATGGCTTTTGTGTGGGCTTCAACTTTGTGGACGATCATATTTTTTTGGGGAGGTTTTTTCAATGAGCAAAACTGTTTTTCTCGATGTGGACGGAACGTTGATCGACTATGACGCAAAGCTGCCGCCGACGGCGCGAGAAGCGGTGGATAAGGCTCGTGCCGCGGGTAATAAGGTATACATCTGTACGGGATGTTCGAAAGCGGAGATCATGCAGCGCGATCTTCCGGACCTGGACGGGATGATCGGCGCGAACGGCGGCTATGTGGAGGATAACGGCGAGGTGGTGATGCACCAAAGCTTAACCTATGATGAGTGCAGACACATTGTCGACTGGTGCAACGGGCGGCATCTCGGGTTTTACCTTGAAAGCAACAGCGGGATGTATTACAACAGCTGGTTCGCCGAGCAGGCGCCGGATACATTTATGAAATATTCGATGGGCAAAGGCGCGGACGCATCCGCGGCAAAAGAGGCGTCGATGGGATTTGTCCACAGCATGATCCGCACGGATGATCTGTACCGCGACGATGTGAATAAGATCAGCTTCATTTTATCCTCGTACAAGGATCACCTGGATTCGAAAAAAGAGTTCCCTACGCTGGAGGCGAACACCTGGGGCGGAAAAGGAGAGCTTGCGCTTTTCGGTGACTTGGGACCGGCCGGCATTACGAAAAAGCACGCGATCGAGGTGCTGCTGGATCATCTGAAAGCAGATCAAAAGGACACGATCTCGTTCGGCGACGCGAAGATCGACCTGTCCATGTTTGAGCTTTGTGCCTATAATGTCGCGATGGGCAACGGCGGCGATGAGATCAAGGCGGCGGCCGATTATATCACGGATGATGTGAATGAGAACGGTCTGTATAACGCTTTTTCGCATTTGGGACTGTTTTAAGCGCACGGGATCTTCATTTTTGGAAGATGCTTTGGCTTTGGGGAGCCACGGATCGGTTTAAATCGTGTAAAATGCGCATTTAGCCTTGACAGAACACCCCCAAAAAGAGTACAATTTCAATGTTGTAGAATTATGGGATATTTTTCGATATTTCGTTATATACAATGGTACAATGAAAACTTCATATTTCAAAGGAGGTACTCCAAGTGCTTGCAATAATTATCGCAGTGATCCTCTCGGTAATTGTTGCTGCTTTCGTGACGTGGACGGTCTCGGAGAATTATCACAAGAACGTCGCTTCGAAAAAGGTCGGGAGTGCGGAGGAAAAGGCGCGTAAGATCATAGATGACGCCGTGAAGACCGCAGAGACAACGAAGCGCGAAGCCGAGCTTTCCGCGAAGGAGGAATCGATCAAAGCCAAGAATGAACTGGACAAGGAAATTCAACAGCGCAGATCCGAAGTGCAAAAGAGCGAACGCCGCATACAGAAGAAGGAAGAGAATATCGACCGGAAGCTCGACAACGTCGAGAAGCGGGAAGCGAATTTGACAAAACGCGAAGAGCAGATCAACAAGGAACGGGAGAAGGTCGCAAACCTTAACAAACAGCGGATAGCTGAGTTGGAACGTATTTCAGGTCTTACATCGGAACAGGCGAAGGAGTTCCTGTTGCAGACGGTGGAAGAGGATGTCAAAATGGACGCCGCGAAGCTCGTCAAGGAATCCCTTGCGGCAGCAAAGGATGAGGCGAACAAAAAGGCGAAGGACATCGTTGTTACCGCAATCCAGCGCTGCGCAGCCGATCATGTGGCGGAGTCTACGATTTCCGTGGTGCAGCTTCCCTCGGATGAGATGAAGGGACGTATCATCGGTCGTGAAGGACGTAACATCCGCACATTGGAAACGATGACGGGAGTAGAGCTGATCATCGACGATACACCGGAAGCGGTTGTATTGTCAGCGTTTGATCCGGTACGCCGTGAAGTGGCGAGGATCGCTCTCGAGAAGCTGATCGTTGACGGACGTATCCATCCGGCAAGGATCGAGGAGACGGTGGAAAAGGCGAAGAAGGAAGTCGAGACCGTCATTCGGGAAGAAGGAGAGGCAGCGACGCTCGAAGTCGGGGTGCATGGCATTCACCCCGAGCTGGTCAAATTGCTTGGCCGCTTAAAATACCGTACGAGCTTTGGACAGAATGTTTTGAAGCATTCGATCGAGGTTGCGGAGCTTTGCGGACTGCTTGCGGCAGAGGTCGGAGAAGATATCCGTCTGGCAAAGCGTGCCGGTCTTTTACATGACATCGGCAAGGCGATCGATCAGGAGCAGGAAGGTTCGCACATTCAGCTGGGTGTAGAGCTTTGTAAGAAATACAAAGAATCCCCGATGATCATTAATGCGGTTGCCGCGCATCACGGCGATTGTGAGGCAGAGTCGCTGATCGCGGTTCTGGTACAGGCAGCGGATACGATCAGTGCAGCCCGTCCGGGTGCACGTCGTGAGACGCTCGATACGTACACGAACCGGATCCAGCAGTTAGAAGAGATCACGGGTGACTTTGACGGCGTTGACAAGTCGTTTGCCATCCAGGCAGGTCGGGAAGTTCGTGTTGTGGTCATTCCCGACAAGATCAATGACGACGAAATGGTCTTGCTGGCACGGGATATCAGAAAGCGGATCGAAGAAGAGATGCAGTATCCGGGTCAGATCAAGGTCAATGTTATCCGCGAGTCGCGGGTGACGGACGTTGCGAAATGACAAAATCTAAAAAGACAGTCGATTTATGGTTGACTGTCTTTTTGTTGTTCTATACAATGAAAATAGTGGTCTGCCGTGGCAAAACGGCATCATATGGTTATTCTGAAAGGGGCTGTATCTATGGAACATGTAAAGGTGAAAAAAAGAGAGCTTGTTCATAAAGGAGCGATCATAGATGTATACAAGGATGTGGTGGTCCTGCCAAACGGTGGGATCGAGACCTGGGATTATGTGGAGCACCGCAACGGCGCTTCGGCCATCGTTCCGGTCACCGTGGATAAAAAGCTTCTTTTAGTGAGGCAGTACCGTCCGGCGCTGGAGCGCTATACATGGGAGCTTCCGGCAGGCTGCCGCAACAATCCGGAGGAGGATTTTATGGAGACGGCAAAGCGGGAGTTTCTGGAAGAGACCGGCTATATGTCAAATGATATGA
>JAFSYD010000307.1 GCA_017443685.1 Lachnospiraceae bacterium
GTTACGCGAAAGAAGCGATCCTCGCGGACCCGGACGAAAAGGGATGCCAGTGGATCCTGCAGAAGGCGGAAGGCCACGCCCCGTGGGACTGGAATATCAAAAACCATACGTCCGCCATCGAATTCTACCGCGCGCTGGTCAGGGAGAATCCCGAAAGCCGACTGTCCTATTATTATCTGCTCGACAACCTGATCGCCGACCGCAGAGCGGACGAAGCCGAGGAGGTCCTCCGAAAGGTGTGCGCATTAAAGGATACTCGCCCTGTGATCAACGAGGTCTACCGCGCGCATATCGCGCTGGCGCGGTTCAACGAGCCGCAGGCCGATCAGATCATCGAGGCGCTCGTATCCGCGCACGAAGACGACTTTACCTGCCTGTTCGAGACGGCGCAGTATTATGCCGGAAAGTGCGATTACGAAAAGGCGATCGCCTACTACGAGCGCTCGTTTGCCAACGAACCGCGCAGGCCGCGGTTCACGGACGAACTGACGGGCATCGCCGATATCTACGAGATCATGGGGGATTACCGGAACGCTTCCGTTACCTACGGCAGGATCGTCGAGCTGCTCCAAAACGAGTGGGGCATGACCGAGGGAACGGCGCTTTCGCACGCCAAAAGCGAACAGGCGCGCCTGCTCGCCAAAGGGTGAGCCGGCCCTCAGAAAAGCTTTATAAACAGCAAAAACGGAAATACATTTGCCGGATCATTCGTGTAAGATATGTATGCAGCTGCGAAATGGTAATGAGGAGGAACCTCCGGTGATCAGAGAATCCATACAAAAGGCGATCGATCATGTGGAAAGCAACATCAGGGAAGATATTACCGCGGCGGAATTGGCGGATATCGCCGGATATTCGGTGTTCCATTTTTACAGGTCTTTCCAAAGCGCGGTCGGCGTTCCGGTCATGCAATATGTTCTGAGGCGTAAATTGCTTCACGCGATCAGTGAGATCGGAGAAGGCAGAAAGAAAACTGATGTTGTTTACGAATACGGGTTTGAAACTTATTCGGGCTTCTACAGATCATTCCTTCGTGAGATCGGCTATACA
Organism: Lachnospiraceae bacterium; assembly: GCA_017443685.1. GTDB lineage: Bacteria > Bacillota > Clostridia > Lachnospirales > Lachnospiraceae > RGIG4930. The sequence continues at coordinate 1,051 of JAFSYD010000307.1, forward strand.
CCGGCACAGTACCTCCAGAACTTTAAGGCGAAGAAACCTTACAGGATCAATATCTTACAGGAGGAACACATCATGGTCAGTAAAAAAACAATCTCCGAAGTGCTGGCAAATTGGGGGCTGCAGAATGAAAAAGTGACGGATATCGTCTTTCCGGAAACGGGAGAGATCAGCGATACGGCGAGTTACGTCGGAGAAAAATATGTTGTCAAATATACGCCGAATCTCGGGAACGCCAAAAAGGCGATCGAGATCGCAAAGGCACTTGAAACTGTGGGGCTGTCGTCTCCCGCTGTGGTACAGACAAAGGACGGCAGGGAGTACGTTGCGTACGGAGAGCTGTATTTTGTTCTCACGAAGAGAGTGAACGGGCAGCGTGTGATGGCGAGCAAGGTATATCTTGACGATTATGAGGCAAAAGCACGCTTTATCGGGGAGATCGTCGGTCAATTGGATCTTGCTTTGGAGAAGATCGACGTATTGGTCGATGAAGCGGAACTTGCAAAAACCGTTAAAGAATGGGCTGTGCCGCGTCTCAAAGGAAAACTGGAGATCGAACCGGATGTGGCAGACAGGCTTGTTGAAAAATTTGCCGGACTTTATCATGAATTACCGCGTCAGATCATCCACAGGGATCCCAATCCAAGCAATATCATTCTTGCAGAGGATAAATGGGGCGTTATCGATTTTGAGTTAAGCGAGAGAAACGCGAGGGTGTTTGATCCCTGTTATGCCGCCACGGCCATCCTTTCGGAGACGTATGAGGATGAAAATGAAGCGCTGTTGCTGAAGTGGACGGACGTCTTAAAAGAGATCATGCTTGGGTATGATTCCGTTGTGAAGATGACCAACGCCGAAAAGGAAGCTGTTCCCTACATGATACTTGCGGA
>JAFSYD010000308.1 GCA_017443685.1 Lachnospiraceae bacterium
GCGCGAATTCATATATTTGTGCAGAACCTCTTTGTTCATATCCGGCAGATTATAATCAAAGAACACGCTCTCCAGATAATCCTGATACAGACTGATCTCATTGAGCGCAACGGAAGCGGTAGAGGTCTCCATATAAGTGTAGTTAACCGGTCCGCAGGATGCCTTGATCCTTTCGCCACACCGATGCTGCAGGAGAATCCGCCGGCTTCCCCGATCCTGGATATATTCAGCTCATGCTCAACCACATCACATTTTGCGGCGATCACCTCGTCCGGAACCTCTCCTGTCATCAGCACCATGAACTCATCTCCGCCGACGCGTCCCACAATATCCGCCTCGCGGAAATTACTTTTTAAAATCTCTCCGAATCGTTTTAAGATTGCGTCGCCGACAAGGTGACCGTGCTTGTCGTTGACGTTCTTGAAATTGTCAAAATCAATGATTAAAAGGGCGCCCATCTGCTTGGAATCGCGGATCCGCAGATATGTCTTCGGCTCCTTTTCAAAAGAGATCTTGTTCAAAAGGCCGGTCAGCAGGTCTGTCGTGCCCTCTTCTTTTAACTTCCTCTCTTCGTAGCTGTTGTCGGTAAAAATGCCGAGCACAACCCAGTACCCATAGAGCGCGGCCGCGATCGCGGAAAGGCAGATAACGAACCCCGCGCCGAATCCGCCCATATCGCCCCGTGATACCGTCGACAGAATGTATACCAGTAAAATCCCGGCTTCCAGCACCAGCATCATCAGAAAGAAATCAACGTAGATCGCCACGGCAGCCAAAAAAGCACCGGCGTAAGCGTGATCCCTCCATCCGAATGGATGGACGCAAGCCACGAAACATATGTACCGGCCGCCATATTCCTTTTATAAAAATCCACCAGGGCCGTTTCAAGATCCACATCTTCCGGCACGCTTCTGCCGGTTGAAACATATTCCTCCGTCAGCTGATCGATTCTCATTTTTACGATCCTGCTTACTTCATTTTCCGATAATCGTCTGTAATCGATATCCATGATCCATCTCCTCCGTTGTGAAAAAAGCGGTCCGGAACTGTTTCCCGGATCGCCTGCAAGATCAGCTTATGATATACCATGCATCACAAATTGCCCTTACATCGGTCATTTATTCCCCATACACCATTTCCCCTTCAAAATACGTCCGCAGCACCGTTGTTTCCTTCATCTCTTCCGGCGCACACTGCATTACATCCCGGTCCAGCACCACAAAATCCGCGCTCTTCCCTTCACAAATGCTGCCGGTCACCCCGTCTGCCTTAAGCTGCCTTGCGCCGCGTAACGTATACGCCAGCAGACAGCTTTCCCTGTCCGGCGCAGTATCGCCGCTGACTATGGCCTCGTACATACCCAAAAACGCATTGGCCGTCCGTTCCTCCAGACAGCTGTCACTGCCGAAGGTCACCGGCACCTGCCTTTTCATCATGGTGCCTATGGGGAACTGTGCCTCATACCTCTCCTGCCCGATGCTTTGCAGCGTAAAGGCATCCCGTTTCGCCCAATGGGGCGTCGTCTGGAAAAAGATATCCCCGTTCGCGGCAATCCTTTGTTTATCGTCCTTACTATAAAGCTGGTTATGGGCGATCGTCTTCGTCCCGGAAATGCTCCCGAGCCCGACAAGCACTGTAAGGGCCCTGTTTACCGCTTTATCGCCGATGGCATGAATATGAACGGAAAAACCTTCCTTCGCCGCAAGTGATGCCGCCCGCGCCATATCCTCTTCGCCCAAAAGCTCGCTGCCGTAATTATCCGGTTCATCCGCGTATGCGGAAAATAAAAGCGCCGTATGTTCTTCCACCGTACCGTCCGCGATCAGCTTTAAGGTATCGCAGCAAACATGCTTTGTGCGGTATTTCTCCCGCAGGACTTTCATATAGGAAACGGCATCCTCCGCGCTCACATAATCCTCTCCATGATAACCGAAGCTTCCAAAATGCGCAGCGGCAAAGCTTTTTTCCTGTCCATTTCATTTAGCACTTCAAAAAGCTTAAAATCCCCGTCATCTACCGACATCGCCTCGAATATCGTCGTGTAGCCGTACGCCGCGTAACCTTTTGCCAAACACAGAAAAGCTTCCTCGGGATCGCCCCCCGCTGCTTCATCCAACAGGCTTTTGCAGCGGAGCATCGCCGGGATCTCGATCACCAGTCCCGTAGGATTGCCTTTCGTATCCCGCACATAATAACTGTTCTCATCCACATCCTCGGTATCGCGGTCAATTCCCAGCAGCTCCATAGCGTGGCTGTTGAGGAGAAGTCCGTGGCCGTCGTTGGAAAAAACCGCCACCGGACGATCGCTGACCGCGCCGTCAATGCAGGCAGCCGAGAAGGTTCCGCGTGTAAGGTCGATTCCCATGGCAGTCACAAGCGCTCTGTCGGGCTTTGCGCTGTTCCGAAGCAGCGTAAGCAGGGCCTCTCCCAGTTCCTCCGGCAGGATCTGCTCATCGACGAAAAGCGTATCCATAGCGGCCTGTGCCACGCCGGCAAACATATGACAGTGGGAATCCACCAGCCCCGGTATTACGCATTGTCCCTTAAGATCCACCTTGTTGGGGCAGTCCGCCGCGATCGCATTGCTGCCCACCGCCGCAAAGTGTCCGTCTTTTACAAGAAAGGCTTCCGCCTTCGGGCATTTTTCGTCTGCCGTATATATGATCCCGTTGTAATATGCCGTCTCTTCCATATCAGCAAACCTTCCATGGATCAATCCTGCCGCAGGCCAAAGAAGAATTTCCGCTGCCGTTCATTCATGATCACGCGCACCGGTTTTAACTGATTGAGAGACGCCCCGCGCATCACCATCATGTCGCGGTACAGAAGCGAGGTCTGCGGCTGGAGGAAATACACCTCGGGCTTTCCGAGCCATTTGTCCTCGTAGCACTCATAGTACACCGGATTCGCCTCGATCAGGTGCTTAAAAATGCATTCCCGCAGCGCGTCCATGTCGACCTCGGGATGCTCCCGGATGGGATCGATCAGGAAAATATAATTGTTCGGCGTCACGGAAGTATCCGGGTATACAGAAAAATCATAGATCTGAATGCCGAATTCCTGCATGGCATTTTCCACCGTAACCTGCAGGGCCTTTTCCGTGGTCTTCTCTTCTGCCAGGTTGATGGTGCGGTTCACGCGATACATAAATTCTACCTTCGGCGTCTTATTGTAAAAGCCCATGATCTTCACCGCATCCGACATCCGGTAGCGGTAGAAACCGCTCAAGTTGGTAATGATCAATTCATAGATCTTGCCCTCTTCCACATGGTCCAAGGTCTTGCACTGCGTAAAATCATCTCCTGCTTCCACCGGCAGAAACTCTACAAACGCCGACCCCGGCACGATCACGCTCGTCGTATTGTTGGCCTCTGTAATGGCGCTCCACAGCCCCTCGGAGGCGGTGATGCCCGAGTAGAAATTCACATAATCATCATCGCCGACATACCGTTCACGGATCAGCTTATCATATACCTGAAACCCATCGCCTCCTGCACCGGTAATATAGGTAAACTTCGGCCATAATTTACGGATAAAAGGTTCATCCGCACCGTCCCGGAATGCCTCCCGAAGCTCCCTTGCGCGTTCCGGCATCGGCTCAATTTTCTTCATCAGAGAGGCCCTGACCTCGTTGGAAAGATCCAGGTCCGCGTTGATCGTACCTTTTTCGATATCATCAATGATCATCTCATAGTTGTCGGCGATATATTGCAGATATAATACGGCTACGCTGTAAAATCCCGTCACTATGCCCCGAACGTCCCTGTCCATCATGGCAAATCTGGTATGGATATATTTCGCATCCGACCCCGGCACGGGATTGAGTCCTTCCACGGGCGATGTGTACATCGTACGGATCATACGATCCAGCTCGTCGACCCCGCCCTTCAGGAAATCCGCCATTTTCGCGGACGCCTCTCCCACCGTGATCCCGGAGTCAAGGGTTCGGCAGTTCCCGCTGGAGGTGCAGAACGCCCGTCCCTCTTCCCAGTCTCCGGTCAGTGTCTCACCCATTACGCCAAAGCCGACATTGAAGTTATATTTCACAAAGACGTCCGACTGCTTCTCCGTCATGGGAACAACCTTCGGTACGCCTACGGTTCCGGAGGTCTCATTCATATGGTCATAAGGATAAGCGGTAAGGATATTCCTCTCCCCCGCCATCATCCGCTCCAGTTCAACCGCAATATCGTCATATGTGATCACGGGAACCTTTTTCTGATAGTCCTCAATCGTCTTGATCCCCGCAAAATCATACTTTTTGCCGTATTCCGTATCCTTGTTGTCCTCTAACAGCCCAAGAAGGAGATCAGAGGTGACTTTCATCGGGTCTTTGGTATCTTCCCGGAATTCAGCAAGTGCCTTTTTCCCCATCTCCACATTCATATGATTTGCCATATACGTTTCCTTGCTCATGTTCGCGCTCCTTTCTTCAAGCCCGCAAATACTGGGTGAACCAATATTTTTATTTTAACAGATAATGCCATTACTGAAAATAGCAATATAATTCTTTTTTCGATGGGAAGTTTGCGTATAATATTATCATTTTCTTTTCTGATGCGGTATGATAATGCAAGGGACAAGGCAAAGCGGCCCGCTCCCGTAAGAATCCGGCATAACGATACTAGTGCAGCGAAAAATAATTAACTAACACATTCGCTCGTCTATGCACCGC
>JAFSYD010000309.1 GCA_017443685.1 Lachnospiraceae bacterium
ATATATTATACACTATTTTTAAATAATTGTCAAATATAATAGTGCATAAATATTTGTTATACACTATGTTCAACTTGCACAAATGCCCTCCCTTAAAGGGAGAGCTTATAAATGGCTATCGGTTAACCCGTGAATTGTAACAACGCAAGCGGTAAGACTTGATTTAAAACCGCTACTTATTTATAATATAATGTTGTGGGGAGATCTTGTCAAAGGGGAATCATCATGAAACGTTACGGAGTTGCTTTCGCTTGTATCATATGTTTCATTTTCTTGTTGTTTTGTCCTCCGCTTTTGCTCTTGGCCGCGGAGGATGATACGGCTGACGCCGCAGATGCCGGCTCATCTTCTTCGCAGGAGGAAGAACCCCCGCTCTACCGCATTTTATGCATCAGTTCCTACTCCCTTTCCCATGCCACCGTTCCCGAAATGCTTTCCGGCATCGAAGAGGGACTATCCGGCGTTCCTTATGAGATCGACTACGAGTTCATGGACTCGCAGAACTTTTATAAACGGGAGGATGTCACCTCCTTTTATCACTATGTCGCCTACAAGATGAAGCACCACGTCGCCTATGACCTTGTCATCACCTGCGACGACAGCGCTTTGCGCTTTTGGAAGAATAACCGGAATGAGCTTTTTGCCAAGCTGCCGATGATCTTCGTCGGTGTCAACAGCGCATCCGACGCAGCCACCTCCGCGAAGCTTCCGAGCGTGACCGGCGTCGCCGAGGTGCCGGATTATATCGGGACACTGGATCTGATGCACGAGCTTTTCCCCGACCGGACGATGGTGTATGCCATCGTAGACGGCTCGGTTTCGGGGCGCGGCGAGTATGCACAGTTTCGGGAGATCTTAAAGGAATATGACGAGCTCCCCTGTCAGCTTCTTTTGACCGACGACTATTCGACGGAAGGTCTCAAAAAAGCGCTCGCACACATCCCGTCCGACGCGATGATCCTTTATCTGGATTTCATGCAGGACGCCGACGGAACAACCTATTCCGATGTCGAGGCGTCAGAGCTTCTCTATGAGAATGCGATCGGCATTCCCATTTTCCGTACCACCTCCCCGAACATTGGCTACGGCGTCCTCGGCGGGAAGATGTATTCCTACTCTGCTGCAGGGAAAACGGCCGGTGAAATGGCTGCTGACGTGCTTTCCGGCAAAAAAGAGATCTCCGACATCCCTCTCGTAGCGGATGCCGTTACCGAATACATTTTTGATCAGGTCATCATGGATGAATACGGCATCAGTGAATTTGATCTGCCGCCGAACACGACGATCGTCAACCCGCACCGCAACCCGATCACTTTTTATAAGGAAAATCCCGTACAGTCGAACCTGATCCTGATCATCATTGCGATCCTTTTTGCTATCACGGGTATCCTTATCGTCTCTAACCGGCAGCGCGAAATGCTTGTCAACACCGACTTCTTAACGCAGATCCCGAACCGCCATTATATCCAGGCGCGTACCTCTGCGGTGATCGCCCGCAAGCAGCCGTTTGCGATCCTTATGATGGACATCGATCATTTCAAATCCATCAACGACACCTTAGGCCACGCCACGGGCGACGAGCTCTTAGCCGGCGTTGCAAGCCGCTTAAAGGGCCTTTCCACGCGGGGCGTTCTCTTTGCCCGCATCGGCGGCGATGAATTTATGGCGCTCATTACCGGACGAGCCATGTCCACCGCCGATCAGCTCTGTGCCAATGTGGTAAAGCAGGTAACACAGGCCTATCACCTTTCCACCGGCGAACTTCACGTAACCACCTCTGTCGGGCTCGCCGCTTATCCGGAGCATTGCAGCGACCCCAACAGCTTGAACGCCTATGCCGATTCCGCCCTCTACTACGTAAAAGAGCACGGGCGGAACGGATATCAGATCTATTCCAACCAGTGCTCCTTCATAGAACCCGAATAAGTAACCGGAATGTAACTATTCAGCAGCGCGAAGCATTTACTGCTGAGCGGCTGCCCGGTAATGTATATCCACCGGGCGAGGCATCAATTTTCAATGGCGCAAGCCTTGATGCCTCGCGTATCTGTTCAGCCTGCTGAACAGATACACCGGAATTATTAAAATTTTACTGCGCCGCCTTCGGATAGCCGTCGGCACCGAAGGAATAATATCCGGTATCGATCAGCTCTTCTTTTAAGTTATCCTTCGTGATCACCTTCGGTGTCAGAAGGAAGGCCTACATGTCTTGCGTCCCATTCGAATATCGGTCATCGGAATAAACGACGTCAAAATCCCATCCGCTCTTTTCGATCAGGCTTTCGTCGATCTCTTCGCCCTTCATAAACGCGATCGTCACATCCTTCATCACCTCAGTCTCGTTCGGAAGGCATTTGTAAACGGTCATCGTCTGCTTGTCTTCCATTATATTTTTCAGATTCTCTTCATCGCCGTCCTGTCCGGTCAAAAGCACGATGTTCTTACCCTTGTAGCTCGATTCGATCGCATCTGCCACGCCGGCCGCGGCGGAATCGTTCGCACAGAGCACGGCGGCTAATTTCTTACCGTCAGAGTAATAGTTCGCCAGAATATCGAGCATCCGTTCATTCGCGTATTCACTCTTCCATTGAAAGGTCTCGGTCTCCGCATATCCGATCTGACCGGAGGGCACAACGAGCGTCCCCTTGTCAATGTAAGGCTGCAGAACGTCCATCGCACCGTTATAATAGCCATCCGCATTCTTATCCGCCGAATACCCCGACACGATCTCCAGGTTAAACTTATTATCGCCTGCGTGATCAAGATCCAACGTATCACGGATATACTCGCCTTCCATCTGCCCCACCATATAACTGTCAAAGGACACATAATAGTCCACGGCAGGAGAATCGATGATCCTGTCATATGCGATGATCGGGATATCAGCACTCTCGGCACGGGCAAGAACATCCTCCAAACCGTCGTAATTGACCGTTGCGATCACAAGAACATCAATCCCTTCGTCGATCAGCTCATTGACATCCTCAATCTGCGAATCAACCGTGTTGTCCGCAAGCTTAAGACTCACCGTGTAGCCGGCTTCCTCAAAGTTCTTCGCCAATAACGCGCCGTCGCGGTTCCAGCGCTCAAGATTCGTCGCCGGCATCGAAATCCCGATGATATCCGCTCCGTCCGTCGCGTGATTTTTCGCAGCTTCTGTCAGCTCATAGTCCGCTTCCTCTTTCGCATCCGCGCCGCCTGCCGTTTCACCGGTCTTTGTACCGGCCCGGCTTGTGCATCCCACAGAGGAAATCACAAGAGCCACTGCCATCATTCCAGCAATAAGACTTCGTTTCATGGCTTTCCTACCTTTTATCGTATTCCTCTTTTAACTCGCCTTGTCCATCGTCGCTAAACGCCTGGCCTGATCTGCCGCGATCAGCGCATCCAAAATCTCCTGGATGTCACCGTTTAAAATTTTATCGAGCTTGTAAAGCGTCAGGTTGATCCTGTGATCGGTCACGCGCCCCTGCGGGAAATTGTAGGTACGGATCTTTTCCGACCGATCCCCCGTCCCGATCTGGGAAAGGCGCTCCGCTGCCGCCTGCTCCTGCTGCTTTTGCAGCTCCATATCATAGAGCTTCGTCCGAAGCAGGGCAAAGGCCTTATTCTTGTTCTGCAGCTGCGACTTTTCCGTCTGCGAATATATCACGATTCCCGTCGGATAGTGTGTCAGGCGCACCGCCGAGTCCGTCGTATTAACGCATTGGCCGCCGTTGCCCGATGCCCGCATCACATCGATGCGGATGTCGCTTTCGTTGATCTCGATATCCACATCCTCCGCCTCCGGCATTACCGCAACCGTAACAGTGGAGGTATGGATGCGTCCGCCCGATTCCGTTTCGGGAACACGCTGCACGCGGTGTACGCCGGATTCGTATTTTAAAACGGAATACGCGCCGCTGCCGCTTACCATAAAGTTAACCGACTTCATACCGCCAATCCCGGTCTCCTCGCATTCGATCAGCTCGACCTTCCAGCGGCGTCCCTCCGCATAATGGACATACATCCGGTAAATCTCCGCGGCGAACAGCGCCGCCTCGTCACCGCCCGCACCCGCGCGGATCTCAACGATAACGTTCTTATCATCGTTCGGATCCTTCGGCAAAAGCAGGATCTTCAGCTTTTCAGAAAGCGCTTTTTCTTTTTCACGGGACTCGGAAAGCTCCTCTTTCGCAAGCTCCCGCATCTCCTCGTCGCTCTCCTCCTCGATCATCGCCAGCGAATCCTCGATATTCTGCTTCGCCGACTTATAGTCCTTATACGCCTCAACGATGGGAAGCAGGTCACTTTGCTCCTTCATCAGCTTCTGGAAGCGCTTGCTGTCGTTCGCCACGTCCGGCTCGGAAAGCATATTCATAATCTCCTCGTAATGCAGGAGTAAATCCTCTAACCTGTCAAACATCATTCCAATCTCCCTAACATCACCCGCTCGTTCTCCGAATAATCCCGATAGCAGATCATATCCCGATACCCGTTCATAAACAGCATTTGCGCTACCGCGTCCCGCTGTCCGATCCCGATCTCGAAGATCAGATAACCGCCGCGCTTGAGATATTTGTGCGCCTGCGCCGTGATCTTACGGTAATACGCCAGCCCGTCCCTGTCCCCATCGAGAGCCTGTCTGGGCTCATGATCACGCACCTCCGGCATCAGCTTCGGGATCACCGCGGACGGAATATACGGCGGATTGCAGACGATCATATCGAACCTCTCCCCTTTCACCGGGGCAAACAGATCTCCCTGTAAAAACTCGGCGTCGATCCGGTTGATCCACGCGTTCTCCCTCGCTACGATAAGCGCCTTTTCGGAAATATCCACACCGACACCCGTAATGTCCTGCGCTAGTGCAAGCAGGCTGATCAGAATACAGCCGCTTCCGGTGCATAGGTCAAGCACATGCATCCCCGGCAAAAGCCGCTGCAGCGCAACCTCCACCAGCGTCTCGGTGTCCTGCCTGGGACAGAGCACATCCTCATTCACGTGGAAGGTCAGCCCCATAAAACCCTGCTCACCCGTGATGTGCTGCAGCGGGATCCGCTTGCACCGCAGGTCGATCGCCTCGGCATAACGGGCAACCCCCTCCTCGTCCTTCGCTTCCTCGCTCATCCGCATCAGGTATTCTTTTTTGTCCATTCGGAAGGCAAATGCAAACAGCTCCCACGCGTCAATGTCCGGATTCGGAACATCCGCGTCCTGCAGCCGGTTCGCCGCCTCCACGATCAAATCCGTATATCTTGTCATAAATACACTTTGTCAAGTCTTTCCTCATAATGAACGGAAGGCTGAAAGTATTGCTTTCAGCCCTCCGCCTCGTATCACCCTAACTCTACTGCGTGATGCCGTACTTGCGATTAAACTTATCAATACGGCCTCTCGCCTGTGTCTGCTTCTGCTGTCCCGTATAGAACGGATGGCACTTGGAGCAGATCTCGACGTGAATGCTCTCACGTGTGGAACCCGTAACGAACGTGTTCCCGCAGTTGCACGTAACCGTCGCCTGATAATAATCCGGATGGATACCTTGTCTCATTGTCTTCACCTCTCATAGATATTGGTGATGGTTGTAATCCCGGCTATTTACATCCCGATAAACAGCCCACTTAATATAACATATGCAGGATAATTATGCAAGGGGCTATTTTCGTATTCTACATAATAACCCCTGTGCATTTCCTTTGGCTTCGTAAAGCTCTTACAGCGTAAATCTCTTAACGAATGCCTGCAGCTCCTGTGCCTCCGTCGCAAGACGTCCGCTCGCTTCCGCGATCTCATGCGCGGATGCGGTCTGCTCCTCGGATGCCGCCGATACATTGCCGGTCTCTTCCGCGACATCGCGGCTCATATTGTCGATCCGCTCGATCGCATCCTTGATCCGATCCGTTCCGGAGGTCAGCTGCCCGACGATCTGATTCATACGGTCAGCCTGCTCGGATACGTTCGATACCATGGTAACGATCTCGTTGAACGTGCTGCCCGACTGTCCGACAACCTCCGAACCGCTCTTAACGATGCTGAGTCCCTGTGCCATCGCCGTAACGGCTTCATCCGACTTCGCCTGGATCGAGTTGATCAGCTCGGTGATCTGTCCTGCCGCACCGTTCGACTGATCGGCGAGCTTGCGGATCTCATCCGCTACGACCGCAAAGCCCTTGCCGGCCTCACCCGCACGCGCCGCCTCGATCGAAGCGTTAAGCGACAAGAGGTTCGTCTGTTCTGCGATATCGGAGATCGTATCTACGATCGAGCCAATGGTCTGCAGCTGTCCGCCAAGGCTCTCCACAACCTCTGAGGTTGCCGATACTGACTCCTGGATCTTGTCCATCTGTCCCATCGCCTTGTTGATCTCCGTACTTCCTGTGGAAGCCGCGTCGTTCGTCGCACGGATCGCCTCGCCGAACTTCTCAATGGTGGTAGAGAATTCATCCATATTCTCGGCAAAAACAGCTACCTCGTCGTTCGCCTCGTTGACTACGTTCATCTGATCGGAGCAGGATCCCGCCACGTTCGTGCAGCTTTCCGCTACCATCTCCGAAGCGTCCGCCGCCTGTCCCGCCGAAGCGGTCAGCTCTTCGGATGCGCTTGCCACGTAGTTCGTCGTTTCGGAGATCTTCTCCATCAGCTCACGGATGCTCTGATGCAGCGTAATCTCCGCATCGGACATAGTACCGATCTCGGTCTTGTCCTTCTCCATCTTCTTCTGCTGATCCGCGTTCTCCTTGATCGTAAAGTCACCCGATGCCATACGCTCGATCTCATCCGTTAAGAACTTGATCGGGTTCGCGATACGGTTGCCGATGTACAGTGCAAAGATCACGAGAAGTACGATCAGGACCACAAGGAAAATGATGGACTGAATGATCGTTGTCCGAAGCGCCGCCGTCGCGTGGCTGACATATTCCGCCTCTATCGCGTCTAAGTGGTCGATCCACACGCCGGTACCCAGTACCCACTGATAAGGCTCATAAGCCATGGTAAAGTTCATCTTGGGCAAAGGCTCCGTCTCGTTGGGCTTCGCGAACATCAGATTCGTATACCCCCCGCCCTGCTGCTTGCCGTTGGCGATCATCTCCTGAATGAACTTCGTGCCGTTCGGGTCGGTGGCATCCCAACGGGACTGCCCCTCGGTATCACGGCCTAACAGAACAACGTTGATACCTTCATAGGTGTCTACCCAGAAATACCCGGCGCCGTCATTATAACGAAGCTCGCGGACGCGGTTCGCGGCTTCCTTCTTCGCCTGTTCTTCGGTCAGCTCACCGGCCTCCTGCTTCTGGTGCACCTCTTCGATCACCGACACGGCGATCTCCGTCTCATGCTTCAGCTCATCCTTGACATCCTCTAAGATACGGTTCTTAAATGCCTCCGTCTGCTCAGCGTTCGTCTTAATCGTGTTCACGAGAGAGAACACCTCAAGACCGATCGATGTCACGAGTGTCACACCGATGATGACCGATACAAGGATAAACTTGATCGAATGCACGCCGCTTGACTTTCTGCGTTTTTTCGTTGCTGCCATCGCTACATAACCTCCCATTCATGTGTTGACAATATAATGTTAAATTATATCTTTAATTTAATGCAATTACAATAGAAAATTCGGCATTTTAACAAGATATGGACAGATACGCCCCCAAAAATATCTACATCTTGCACAAAGCATTACAGCATCCGCTTACGGATCACCATGGATATGAACTCCTGGTTCGTCTTCGTGTGAGTCAGCATCTGTAAAATGGTCTCTCCCGCCTCATCCGAACGCAGGCCGTTAAGCCCCTTTCTTATGATATCGCACGCCTCCCGCTCCTCAAAGTTCAAAAGCAGATCCTCCCGCCTGGTCGAAGAACGGGCCAGGTCGATCGCCGGAAAGACGCGTTTTTCGGATAATTTCCGGTCAAGAACGAGCTCCATATTACCGGTGCCCTTGAACTCCTCGAATACGATGTCATCCATCTTGCTGCCGGTCTCCACAAGCGCAGTCGCAAGAATGGTCAAAGACCCGCCTTCACGCATAGTCCGCGCCGCGCCGAAGAAACGCTTCGGCATATGAAGCGCCGCCGGATCGAGTCCGCCCGAAAGCGTCCGGCCCGAAGGCGTCACCGTAAGGTTATAGGCGCGCGTAAGCCGGGTGATTGAATCGAGAAGGATCATAACGTCCTTGCCATGCTCCACGAGACGCTTCGCCCGCTCGATCACCATCTCGGAAACCCTCTTATGATGCTCCGGAAGCTCATCGAACGTCGAGTAAATGACCTCCACGTTGCCGCCCTCGATCGTCTCTTTCATGTCGGTAACTTCCTCGGGACGCTCATCAATGAGCAGAATGATCATATGCATATCCGGGTTCGCGGCCTTGATGGACTTCGCGATCTGCTTTAACAGCGTTGTCTTGCCGGCCTTCGGCTGGGATACGATCATCCCGCGCTGCCCTTTGCCGATCGGGGAAATGAGATCCACGATCCGCATTGCCACGCTTCCGCCCGGCCGCTCCAGGCGGAGCCGCTCGTCCGGGAAGACCGGCGTCAAGTCCTCAAAATTCGGCCTGCGGGCCGCCTTTTCGGGTGCCATCCCGTTGATCGCACTGATGTAAAGCAGGGCTCCGAATTTGTCTGTCGGGTTGTTGCGCCGCGTCTTCCCCCTAATGATATCGCCTGTTTTTAAATTGAATTTACGGATCTGCGACGGAGAAACATATACATCATTCTCTCCGGGCATATAGTTTTCACAGCGGATAAAACCAAAACCGTCCGGCATAACTTCGAGGATGCCGTCCGCGTCCTTCGCATCGTCATACTGCGGAATATCCGGCTTCTCCGGCTTTTCTGTCTTTTCCGGATCACTCTGCCCCTCGGTACTTGGTCCCGCTGCCTGTCCTGCCAAGGCTTCTTCCTTTTCCTTTTGCGCCGCATCGATCTCATCCTGCCTGCACATCACCTCGATGAGTTCGTCCTTTTTCATTTTGGAAATGCCCTTGATCCCACGGGCTTTTGCCAGATCCTTCAACACACTCGCCGAGAGTGTCTGATATTTTTCACGCATGCAATTATTCCTTTCTGTCGTAATAAATCCGCCTGCTGATACTCCTTTTGGAAATCGTTGTCGACTTGACCTGATATGAATGGATTTGAAATAAGTATAAGGCAATTTTGCTTTTCATGCAAGGGAAAATTTGCTATGATATCAAAAACGAGAGGTGATGATTATGAACGAACTTGACCTTACATGCAAGATCATTGTTTTAAACATTCTATGGTACGCCAACGATGTCGCGCTCACCAACGCGCAGGTGGCGGAATTCTTCTTAGATAACCGTATCGTGAATTATTTTTCCGTGCAGGATGCCATCGGCTCCCTGATCGAGACGGGCAACATCGACGTGATCCGGTCAGCGAACCAGGTATTTTACAGGATCAACGCCAAGGGAAGCGAAACGCTGTCTCTTTTTACCGACCGCATCACAACGCGAATGCGGGAGCGGATCCTTACGTATCTGAAGGCAAACGAGGTCACCATCCGCGAAGAGAATTCACTGATCGGGGACTATTATGAAAGCGACAGCGGGTATGTCTGCCATTTAAAAAAGATCCAGGCGCATGCCGCCCTGATCGACATTTCCTTCCACGTCTGGGACAAGGCGCAGGCCGAGGCGATCTGCGCGAACTGGAAGGTGGCGGCGGACGAGGTGTACGATACGCTGCTTGACATTCTGGTGAATTAAGTCCGCCGATGGCGGATATTTCAGGCGGCAGTCAGGCCCGTCCGCCTGCGGGAATCCATCTGCAGTCGTAAAAAAGGAGCGGCAAAAACGCCGCTCCCTTTTTATTTCTTTAATTTGCCGAGAAGTCCGCCCTTTTTCTCCTCTTCGGAAGTAACATCCTTCCCGCTTCCGTCGTCTGCGCCCTTCTGGACGCTCTCGGGCTTTTCGACCGCGGCGATCGCCGCCTTCTGCATCGGGATACGGCAGTTACGGTTGCTGCCGAACTCAACGATGACCGTATCATCCTCGATGTCGATCACCACGCCGTAAAATCCGCTCGTGGTCAGGATCGTATCCCCTACGGCAAGCGCCGCCATCATCGCACCCTTTTCCTTCTGCTCCTTGTTCTGCGGGCGGATGACCGTGGCATAAAAGAATACCACCAAAACGCCAATCCACACCAGCATCATTATATTACTGCCGCCCATCATTTACCTCCTCGCTTTATCCTACTTCATCGATCAGTTTGAGGGAATGCTCCTCGTTCTGCTTTTTGCACAGGGCGATAAAATCATCCAGCGCGATCCCGTTCATCTTCTTGTTGCCCCTGCAGGTCACGGAAACCGTCCGGTCCGCCACCTCCTTATCGCCGATGATCACAATGTACGGATCCTTATACGCATGGAAGCCCTTGATCTTCTCTTTCATGTTGCGGAACGCGAAATCCGCCTCCGCGCGCACGCCCGCTTTGCGAAGCGCACTTAATACCTCTTTTGCGTAATCATTGTGCTCGGGCAGGATCGGAACGATACCGACCTGATACGGATTCAGCCAGAACGGGAACAGCCCCTTGTAGTTCTCGATCAAAATCCCGATAAAACGCTCAAAGGATCCGAAGATCGCACGATGGATCATAACCGGCCGCTTGTGCGAACTGTCGTCCGCCACATACTTTAAGTCAAAATTCAGCGGCAGCTGGAAGTCTAACTGGATCGTTCCCATCTGCCATTCGCGTCCTAAGGCATCCTTCATCTGAAGGTCGATCTTAGGCCCGTAAAATGCGCCGTCGCCCTCATTGATCTCGTAGCTGCCCTCGCCGAACTGGTCGTTTAAGATCTCCTTCAATGACTCTTCCGCGTGGTTCCACACCTCGATGTCGCCCATATAATCATCCGGGCGCGTCGAAAGCTCTACCTTATAAGAAAGCCCGAAGGTTCCGTAGATCTCGGTGGCAATGTCCATAATATCCTTGATCTCTGTAGCGATCTGCTCTTCGGTAACAAGAATATGCGCATCGTCCTGACGGAATTCCTGCACGCGGAACAGACCGTTCAGCTCACCCGACTTTTCCATACGATGAATGACATCCACCTGCGAAATGCGCACCGGCAGCTCCTTGTCGGAACGCAAAGACCGGCGGTAAACATTGATCGCGTTCGGGCAGTTCATCGGCTTGGCGGCGAACGTATCGTCGTTGTCGATCAGAAGGATCTCATTGCCGTTCGCGTCCAGCTTGTCTTTTCCCTCTTCATCCTTGTCACGCGTCGGGATCAAAAACATATTGTCACGGTAATGCCCCCAATGTCCCGAGGTCACCCACAGCCCTCGCTTATTGATGACCGGCGCGGATATTTCCTCGTATCCATGCTCCTCATGGATCGCGCGCCAGAAATCCAAAAGCGCGTTGTACATCTTCCAGCCGCGCGGCAGCCAGTAAGGCATGCCCGGCGCCGTCTCATCAAACATAAAGAGGTCAAGCTGAGGTCCGAGCTTCTTGTGGTCGCGCTCCTGCGCCTCCTTGATCAGCTTCAGATGCTCTTTTAAATCATTCTTATTCTCAAAGGCATATACGTAGATACGCTGCAGCTGGTCGCGGTGCTCATCGCCCCGCCAGTATGCCCCCGATACTGACTTGATCTGGAACGCCGCGTTCATCAGCTCCTGCGAATTGGACACGTGCGGTCCGCGGCAGAGATCGACGAAATCATCTCCCGTCTTATAGATCGTGATCTTCTCGTCCGCCGGCAGATCGGCGATCAGCTCTTCCTTGAACCTCTGCCCTTTAAAAATCTGCAAAGCTTCGTCCTTGGATACCTCTTCGACCGTCCAGTCCTCGCGGCGCTTTAATATCTCGCGCATCTTGTCCTCGATCGTCTTAAAATCGTCATTCGTCAGATTGCGCGGCAGTAAAAAATCATAATAAAAGCCGTCGGCGATCTGCGGTCCGATCGCGATCTGCACCTCGTCTTTTCCGAAGATCTCCATCACTGCCTTGGCGAGGATATGCGCAAGGGAATGGCGGTATACCTCGGTATAGAATTGCTTGTATTCTTCCTTATTCATACTGAACACATCTGCCATAATCATTCTCCTCCTTCCGGCAGAGGCTCCGCCCCCTTCTTTCCGTGACAGAACTTATACTTCTTACCGCTTCCGCACGGGCATGGATCGTTGCGCCCGATCTTCTTTCCTACGTGGATCGTATGCGCGTTCTTCGCCTCTTTGTAAAGTGCGCTGCGCGTTTCCGCATCGAAGATTTCCTCCCACTGCGGCAGCTCATACAGCCAGTCTGCCTGCGCATCTACCATATTCTTGTAGAGTGCCTCTTTATCAAAGGCAAGGGTGACCGGCGTATCCTCTTCCATCTCATTGATGGGATTCGGCTCCTTTAAGCTGTCATTGATGCCGTCGAGGAAGCCCGCCATCTCAAGCGTCGTGATCCCATAGCGCTCCGCCAGCTCCTTTACCGTGCCCGTCACTGCCTCATCCGGCGCGTTCAAAAGCTCATTGTATACGCTTTTTTCCTTTTCAAAATAATCCGCCCAGAATGCCTCAAGCTGCGGCTTCGGCTGATGCTCGTTATATGCGATTTTCTTCCATTCCTCTAAAAGTGCCATTCTTAATATCTCCTTTTTGTACGAATCTTCCGTCTCTTAACAACACGCCGTCCATTGTAACAAAAGTTTGTCAAAAATACAAGTAATTGCGCAAAGCCCCTTTTTCCTTGCGTCCCCCCGCTTTACGGCCGGAGCCGGGCAGGCATTCGTCCGCTTAAGGCGCTCCCGTTCCGATCGCTCTTACCGCAGCGATGTAATGCCCCATCACATGTACGTATCTGCTGTCTCCGAGCAGCCCGGCCGCGCTCGCGGCAAGCTTCTCGTCCAAAAAGGACATACTGACGACAACATCCGCCACACCCGCGCCGAAAAGAGTTTCCGCCCT
Organism: Lachnospiraceae bacterium; assembly: GCA_017443685.1. Taxonomy (GTDB): domain Bacteria; phylum Bacillota; class Clostridia; order Lachnospirales; family Lachnospiraceae; genus RGIG4930. The sequence continues at coordinate 12,920 of JAFSYD010000309.1, forward strand.
CCTTGCCATCAGATAGATATGGTAAGGGATGTCCATCTGATTCCTCCCTTCCACCTCCAGCCACATGACATGAAGCCTGCGTACATAAGGGCGCACACGGAGGGCGCTTTTGCAGCACCCTTCCTCATCAAAACAAGCCGTGCTCAAATTCGGATCATAATCGCAGTTCCAAAAACGCCTCTGAAAGAATGCCTTCTGTGTCGGGGTAAGTCCCGCGACACTCTTTATGTCCCTTCTTCCCCTGTGCCCGCCGATCTTCTTAAAAAGAGGCAGGCGCTTAAGCTCCCCTATGGTGGTTGCGTAAACCGGTCTTCCCTCCACCAGCTCAAAGCCCATGTGCCGGAAGAATCCGTTCATCTCCCTATTTTCTATGAAGGAAGCCGTCACCATGTCCGCATCCGTCCCCTCCGCCACCGCCATCAGCGTGGAAAAGAGCTTTGTGCCATAGCCCTTGCGTCTCTTACGCCGCAGCACGAAGATGGAGTGAAGCTCGATGATGCCGTCCTCGCAGGCTGCAATAAGGGCTCCCACCGCCATCTGCCTTTCGTCCGTAACACCCAGCCGGATCAGATCCCTTCCCTTCTTCTCTTCGACCCTGGGGATCATGCTTTGGAAAGCCGCTTCATTTATTTCGGTGATCCTTGTTATCTTCATCTTGCGCTCATCCCATCAGCTTCGTAACCATTTCCTCTATTGTAGGACGCTTCTTCTCCTCGTCGATGCGGATGCCCAGAGAGCTCATGGAATCCCTGTACATCTGCCAGTCTGCGGGACGGGGATCGGCAAAGACCTTTCTATACAGCAGCTCAGCCGACTCCACGCAGGTATCCCGGTAACAGTCATGATAGGACGCATAGCCCATCGCTGCCAATGCCTCCTGCCGCACGGCATCCTTAAGCCTGGAATCCGTCATCCTCGCGATCTTATCATGCAGCGGATGGTTATTTGCAGTCCGAACCTGCGTAACAAGGGCATCGATATTCAGCCGTTCGTCCACGGTCTTCCTCCGGTCCCTGTTGCGTGCGCATTTACTGAATATCCTGCCAAAAACATCGCCCACAAGGGAAGTCAGTCCAATGATGGCTCCGATGGGAGCCAGAAAGCCGGTCATCGTAAGGACGCCCGACGCCATCGCCAGGATGCCGGTAGCAATCCCGATGCCGCCGCTCACCTTCGCCCGGGTGATCGCCCTGTCCTGGTGGTTCAAGAACACTTTTACCAGCTTCTCCTCCTCGGAAAGGGCCGTCCCGTTGTCCTCCTTGTTCTTAATGGTCTGCCGGGCGTTCTCTACATCTCTTTTATTGCTGTTCTCCCGCGCAACCTGAATGCTTGACGATACAAGCTGCGCAGTACCCGCCACTATCGACAATGCACCGGAGGCTACCGTGATCTTGTCCACGACATTCGTCGACTCCCACAGCGGCGTGGTGTATTCCCCGATCCACGATGAGGGATTGGTGAACTTCGGTGCATCGGTAACCAGCTTGGTAATCGAGCCTGCCATCCCGGTAAGGCCGCCCGCGCTGCCGATGAAGCCTCCCGTGACCCCGATGGCCTGCGCGGTCCGGTCCGCGGCGGTAAGTCCGTCTGCAAGGCGGATCTTATGCGCCTTATAAATGGAACCGATAAATCCTAACAGACCGTTGATGCCGCCCATGGCGGCGCCGTAATGCGCGTATTCCGTTTTAGCCGAAAAGGGCGCATTGTCTTTTCCTAAAAGCTTTACGATGTTCCGGAAGGGCTTATCGGTATACTTAAGCCCGTCCTTCGTATAATCAACCGCGTCCCGGAATGTAAAGCCGGCCTTTTTCTTATCCTTCGCAAGCTTTTCTTCCTTTACCCCCGTAACCTGCGGATCGTCGTAGCTGATGGCGTTTGCCGCTTCATCTGCCTGCTCCGGCGCAACCAGATCCTGAAGCTTTGCCGCGAGCTTGAGGATTGCGTTAATTTCGTCGTAGAGCTTCTTCCGCAAAACCGGATCCTCTGCCATATCCGGCGGCATATCGGGATGCAGCCCGGCAGTCCGGTAAAGCACGAGAAGAAGCTTCCCCCGCTCGTTGATGGCGCTTGCGATGGCTGTCTGCTTCTGCTCGGCGGTGGCATTTGCGGCGGCCTGCTGCTCTTCCTCCGTCGCGTCCGCAGGTATGTTCTCGCCGGTCAGGATGCCCACGCTCCGGTCGGCGGCATGGATGCTTTGCGAAAGAGCAGCATAGGCTGACATCGCGGGCTTCATCTTCATCACGCCGCGCATGGCGACAGACAGCTGTTCGAAATCGGGCTTCTGCAAAGCCTTGTCAACGTCCGGCCTGTAATTATTCAGCGCAACAAAAAAGCCGGCGTTCCCCGAGGATGCCTGATCCTTGTGCTCGATCAGATACAGAACCGAAAGCTGCTGGGCGGGCGGCATCGAAAGAAAGCTTGCGACCAGCGGAAGATTCTTGCCTCCGTTCTTCAAAAGCATCGCACCCGAACGGCGGACCCATTCCTTTTGTTCGTCGCTAAGAGCCGGATCGCCGGCACCGGCGCCCTGTCCGTCAAGCTTTGGCAGATTTGCCGGCAGCTTATCATTCAAAATCCCCCTTGAACGGTCCGCGGTGGCACTGTCCAATAATGGCACATAGGTATTATAGTTCTGTTCAAAGGCGGTCATTTCCGGTGTTTTCGGATCCACGTTCAGACACCGCGCAATGTCGGGGGCAAAGGTCTTGAAGAACACAAGCTTGCAATGCACCGGATCCATCAGGCAGTCCGGAGCGTCAAGACGCTTCGTAAGCGCTTTGTACGCGTCCATAATTGACGTAAGCTCTTTTCTCTTTTCCCTCTCCTCCTGTTCCGGGGCGGGCGCGTTCGGCGCCGCCGGACCTCCTGCCGCGGCATCCTGCTTCGTGTACTCCCTCATGCGTTCCTGCACGGATGCGCCGTCGCTTAAGCCCACCTCCTTAAGACGGATGAGGTTCTGATAATAATCGATCAGCTCCGTGTTGCGCGGGTCTGCCTCATACAGCTCGTCAAGCCGCATCCGCATATCCTTATAGGACAGCTTCTTCATCTCCTCATAGGGAAGCGCAGCGTAATACTTATTCGAAAGAAGCTGCTCCATGACCGCGTAATGAGCCCGGAGGTCGTAAAGGGTGCTAAGCTTTGCAAGAAGGGCATCCTTCCTCTCTCCCGCAGGCTCTCCCTCTATCGCCGTCTTCAGCGCAGGAATGCTCCCGAAGAGCGCACCTAATGCGGCATAATTGGAAACAAGCTTATGAAAGCCGTCCGTCTTCTGCCCGTCATACATATACTCGGACAGATCCAGATTCTCCAGCTCGTCCAAGGAAAGCGCCATGTTGTCATCATACACGAAGTGCGGACGCACCTGCGAAGCAAAATCCTTCTGCAGCGTATGGCGTTCCCTTACCCTTGCCATCTCCTTTTCCCGCTTTTTGGCGTTGGTGATGGGCTTTAACTGTGCCTGCTGTCTCTGTGCGACCAGATCAGCCACCGCCGGCGGGTTGGCAGGGATTGCCGGAAGCGCCTGCAATTTCTTCATGATCGGCGACTGCACCTGGACGGCTCCGTCCATATCCTCAAGATACTGCAGGCTAAAGCCGGAGACATTGATGTTCTCCGATACAGCGTGCGTTTCCGTGGTATGGATCTGATAATTCTTCCTTAACCGGCTTTCTTCATACGTTCCTTTTCCCATAAGGCTCACCTGCTTCCCGTGAACATGGCGACCATTTCCTCCACGCTGATCTCATTTTTGATTACCAGCCGCAGGCTTCCTTCCGTTCCCTCGGCCGCACCTACAGCCACGTCAGCGGCCGTGAACATGCATTTCAGCAGCGCCTCATCCGAAATATCCGCCGAAAGCGGAAGCGTATTGCGGTAAACGAGAGTGCGGTCGTCATTGCCCAGAGCGTATGCGCCGCAGGGCAGATAATAGTTGAGCCGGGACGTCGCCGCGGCAATATCGGCAGCCGCCTCCTTCGGGGCTTCATTTAACAGGGTGATGACGACGGAGAAATACAGGATGCCCTCATCATCCAGCGGAATAAAGAAAAATTCCCCTAACACACTGGTAAGCTCCACGCCGAACTCGGCAATCTCCGCCCGAAGAACATCCATCGGCGCACCGAGCTCATCGGCGGTAAACAGGGAGCCCTCCCCAATAAATTCCTGCTCCTTCAGCTGCTCCCAAAGCCCTTCTAACAGTCTGCGTTTTCTTTCTTCCATTTGAACCCCCTCCTAACATACTTTCTTCTATAACATAATCCTGCGGAACTCCCGCCATGACAGGGTATCCTCCACCGCTCCGCCGTGCAGGGGCTTGACATACACCCGCTCGTCATCGGAAAACCGGTGTGTGGGAATGAAGCCTAACCCGGTGCGGATGTGGATCGAAGCCCTGTTCGCATCCCGGATGCGCGCCTGCACGTAATCGAGCCATGTATGGTCCCGGGCGTAATCGAGCACAGCGATCGTCGTCTCTTCACAGTATCCCTTTCTGCGATGCTCGGGACTGATCACATAGCCGAGATCCGCCGTATCCCATGTAAAATCCTCCCGGTATTCGATCCCGTTCTGCCCGATCAGCTCGCCCGTGCTCTTTAAGTAGACGCCCCATATTCCGAAACCGTAGACATGGTATATATTGTCAATATACTGCTGCCGGTAGCGGATCTCTTCCTCGCGGCCATAGAGCGGCTCGATGAACTCCGTGATCCCCGGATAGGAATACAGCCGGAACAGAGCCTCGATATCATCCGGTCCGAGCTCGCGAAGATAACAGTGTTCGGTCTCTATGCCGCCAAACGGCTCCGGCGTAAGCTCGATCCAATCCTCCCCGTCTTCTCCCCGGATCAGCTCTCCGCAATCCAATATCTGCCCACCCAAATTCCCCTGCGGTTCTTGACCGCAGCCTTCCATATCCGCCTCCGGCGCTTTATTCTTCGCATCCGCCTTTCCCATCCTTACGGGTGCGGCAACGACCTCCCATTCGTCCTTATTATCTGTACTTATAATCATTGGCCTGCCTTTTCAATTCCCTTGCATTCTCCTTCACCGCTTCGGTGATCTGTGCGCCGCCTAAGAGCCTTGAGAGCTCCTCCACCGTCTCTTCCTCAGACAGCGGGTGGATTGCCGACACCGTCTTATCCGCCTCAATATGCTTCTCGATCAGAAAATGCGTATCCGCCATCGACGCGATCTGCGGCAGATGCGTGATGCAGATGACCTGGTGCTCCTTCGCGACAACGGACAGCTTCTCGGACACTGCCTGCGCAGCGCGCCCTGAAATACCGGCATCGATCTCATCGAAGATCAGCGTGTCGATCGCGTCGCCCTTTGCAAGCACCGTCTTCACCGCAAGCATGATCCGCGACAGTTCGCCGCCGCTTGCCACATCAACAAGCGGGCGCAAGGGCTCTCCGGGATTTAAGGCGATCATAAATTCCGACTCGTCAAACCCGTTCGCGCTATATCCTTTTGTGCGCAAAAAAGCCATATCGAACCGCACATCCAGGAAGTTTAACTCCAAAAGCACCTCCGTCACCTGCGCGGTAAGCTCTTTTGCCGCCGCCTGCCGCAATGCGGATACCTCTTCGCAAAGTGCGGCAAGCTCATCTGTCGCCTTCTTTCGGCGGGCCTTTAAGTCCTCCAGATATTCGTCAAAATCGACTAGCTCCGCTATCTTCTTTTTGCGCTCCTCTAACGCGGCAAGCACCGTCTCGATCGTGGCACCGTACTTATCCTTTAAGCCGTTGATCAGATCCAGCCGCTTTGTTACCTCATCGAACCGACCGCCGTCGAACTCGGCATCATCCATATATCCCGAAATGTCGCGGTTAAAATCCGAAAGCAGCGCATCCGCATCGGAAAGCAGCCGCTCCATCTGACCGATCCGTTCGTCATATTCACTGACCAAAGACAGCTCCCGCAAGGCTCTGCCTACCTGCTCACTCGCGCTGCCGTCTCCTCCCGTCGAAGCATAGCAGATGCCGAGGGCTTCCATGATCTTACTGCTGTTGGAAAGCCTGCGGTATTCTTCTTCTAACCCCTCATCCTCACCGGGCGAAAGATGCGCTTCCTCGATCTCGTCCGCCTCGTGCTGTAAGAATAAAAGCTCCTTTTTGCGCTCGGTATCCGAAAGCGAAACGCCGGCGAATTCCTTTTCCA
>JAFSYD010000310.1 GCA_017443685.1 Lachnospiraceae bacterium
TCGAAATGATCCACACCTATTCCCTCGTGCACGACGATCTTCCCGCGATGGATAATGATGATCTGCGCCGCGGTAAGCCGACGACGCACAAAAAATACGGCGAGGCGATGGGAGTTTTATGCGGGGACGCGCTTTTGAATACGGCGATGGAGCGTGTGCTGTCCGCATTTTATATGGATCCGGACAACCGCGGGATCGTGCCTGCTTTACGCCTCCTTTTTGCCAAAGCCGGGATGCACGGGATGATCGGCGGGCAGGTTGTGGATGTGGAAGGTGAAAAGACCGGCGTGGCGCCTGACTATGAGACGCTTGCATTTATCTATGAGAACAAAACGGCAGCCCTGATCGAAGCGGCGATGATGGTCGGCGCGCAGCTTGCCGGTGCAAAGGATGTGGATGTGGAGACCATCGGGAAAGCGGCTTCGAAGATCGGGATCGCGTTCCAGATCAGGGATGACATTCTGGATATTACCGGCGAGGAAGCACAGCTCGGGAAGCCGGTCGGCAGTGACGCGAAGAACGATAAGGTGACGATGGCAGCGCTTTTGGGGATCGAAGAGGCCGAAAAAGAGGTACGGCGGCTTTCCGGGGAGGCCCGGGCGATGCTCCTTCCTTTTGCAGGGGAAGATGCCTTTTTGCTACAGCTCGTCTCTTATCTGATCGACCGGAAGAATTGACAAGGGGAAGCGTATGCTCGAACGAATTGTACAGCCGAATGATGTCAAGCTGCTTTCGCCGAAGGAGACTGTGGAGCTTGCGGAGGAGATCCGCACGTTCTTAGTCGGATCGATCGCAAAGACCGGCGGGCACTTAGCGTCGAATCTGGGGACGGTGGAGCTTACCATCGCCCTGCATCGGGTGTTGGATTTCCCGGGGGATAAGCTGATATGGGATGTCGGACATCAGTCCTATACGCATAAAATTTTAACCGGCCGTAAAGAGGAATTTTCTTCCCTGCGGAAGTACGGAGGCCTAAGCGGCTTTCCGAAACGCGCGGAAAGTGACTGCGACGCCTTTGACACCGGTCATTCCTCGACGTCGATCGCGGCGGGGCTTGGCTTTGCATGGGCCAGGGACTTAAACTGCGATCATTACCGCGTCGTATCGGTGATCGGCGACGGCGCACTGACCGGCGGGGAAGCCTTTGAAGCCTTAAATAACGCGGCGGCACTGAAGAAGAATTTTGTCATCGTCTTAAACGATAATCATATGTCCATCTCCGAGAATGTCGGAAGTCTCTCGAAGCAGCTGTATAAGCTGCGTATCTCGAACGGGTATACGGGGTTAAAGGACGGCGTACAGCATTCCATTGAAAAGATCCCTGTCTACGGCGATAAGATCGTTGCGACGATCCGGCGGACGAAAAGCGGCATCAAGCAGCTGGTGATCCCCGGTATGATCTTCGAGGAAATGGGGATCATGTACGTGGGACCGGTGGACGGTCACAATATCGCGGCCATGGAGAAAGCGTTCCGCGAGGCGCTGCATGTAAGGGGACCGGTGCTGGTGCATGTCCTGACCAAAAAGGGACGCGGCTACGAGCCGGCGGAGCGGCTGCCTTCCCGTTTTCACGGGGCAGAGCCCTTCGATGTGGAAAAGGGGATCCCGCTGGCGAAGCGGAACGCGACATACACGGACGTCTTTTCGACGGTGATGCGCAAGATGGGCGACCGCGATGATAAGCTTGTGGCGGTCACGGCGGCGATGATGGACGGTACCGGATTGAAGCGCTTTCATAATATGTTTCCCGATCGGTTTTTCGATGTCGGGATCGCGGAGCAGTATGCGGTGACGTTTGCGGCGGCACTTTCCGTGGAAGGGTTAAAGCCTGTTTTCGCCGTGTATTCCTCCTTTTTGCAGCGTGCATATGACCAGATACTGCATGATGTCTGTATCGGAAAGCTTCCGGTCGTTTTCGCGATCGACCGTGCGGGGCTTGTGGGCCCAGACGGCGATACGCATCAGGGAATCTTTGACCTTACTTACCTTTCGACCATCCCGAATATGACGGTGATGGCGCCCAAGAACAAATGGGAGCTGTCGGATATGCTGAAGTTCGCCATCAGCTTTGATGCGCCGATCGCGCTCAGGTACCCGAAGGGAGAGGCATACGGCGGTCTGAAGGAGTACCGGGCGAAGATCCGTCTCGGGAAGGCGGAGGAGATTTTCGCCGACGGCGAGATACTGCTTTTTGCGGTCGGCAGTATGGTTAAGACCGCAGTGGAAGCGAGGAAGATCTTAGAGGAAAAGGGAATTTCCGCGGCGGTGTGCAACGCGCGTTTTGTAAAGCCGCTGGACGGGGAATACCTAAAAGAGGCTGCGGGGCGGTATCGTGCGATCCTTACCCTCGAAGAGAATGTGATCTCGGGCGGCTTCGGTGAAGCGGTGGGGCGAAAGCTCCGCGAGATTGGGTATGAAGGTACTTTTTTTTGCATTGCGATCCCGGATACGTTCGTGGAGCACGGTTCGGTCGCCGATCTGAAACGGATGCTCGGACTGGACGCGGACGGCGTGGCGCGAAAGGTGCAAAAGATACATAAAAAGCTGTAAGGAATGAAAGAACGATTGGATGTGTTGCTTGTCGAGCGGGGGCTTGCCCCGTCGAGGGAGAAGGCGAAGGCGCTTATCATGGCGGGCAGCGTGTTTGTAAATGATCAAAAAGAAGACAAGGCGGGAACGAAGTTCGATACGAAAAGCGACATCCGCGTCACCGGGGAGACGTTAAAGTACGTAAGCCGCGGCGGTTATAAGCTGGAAAAGGCAATAGGTGTTTTTTCAATTGATCTTACCGGCGCGGTGTGCATAGACATCGGCGCGTCTACCGGCGGGTTTACGGACTGCATGCTGCAAAACGGTGCAGCCAAAGTCTATGCCGTTGACGTCGGCTATGGGCAGTTTGCCTGGAAATTACGCAATGACCCGCGTGTGGTGTGCATCGAGCGGACGAACGTTCGTTATATGAAAGCGCAGGATCTGCCGGAAGCGATGGATTTTGCATCCTGTGACGTTTCGTTTATCTCTCTCGATAAGATGTTTCCCGCGGCGTATGCCCTGTTAAAGGATGACGGGCAGATGGTGGCTCTGATAAAGCCGCAGTTCGA
>JAFSYD010000311.1 GCA_017443685.1 Lachnospiraceae bacterium
CCCTTGCCGAACATGATGTCAAATTCCGCTTCCCTGAACGGGGGTGCGATCTTATTCTTAACGATCTTCACGCGGGTACGGTTCCCGATCACCTCGCCCTGGAGCTTTAAGGACTCGATCCTGCGGACATCCAGACGTACGGACGCATAGAACTTAAGCGCCCGGCCGCCGGTCGTCGTCTCGGGATTGCCGAACATCACGCCGACCTTCTCGCGAAGCTGGTTGATAAATATGACCACGCAGTTACTCTTGGAAATAGCGGCCGTAAGCTTCCGCAGCGCCTGTGACATCAGACGGGCATGCAGTCCCACATGGGAATCCCCCATATCTCCGTCAATCTCTGCCTTCGGCACCAGCGCAGCAACCGAATCCACAATAATGATATCCACCGCGCCCGAACGAACCATCGTCTCGGTGATCTCTAAAGCCTGTTCGCCGTTGTCCGGCTGCGAAATATACAGATCATCGATATTCACGCCGATATTGCGGGCGTAAGTCGGGTCAAGGGCATGCTCCGCGTCAATGAACCCGGCAATACCGCCCTGCTTCTGTACGGAAGCTACCGCATGCAGGGCAACCGTCGTCTTACCTGAGGATTCCGGACCGTATATCTCAATGATGCGGCCCTTCGGCAAACCGCCCTGTCCGAGCGCGATATCCAGACTGATCGATCCCGTCGATATCGTCTCCACCTTCATCGCAGCCCCCGGGTCACCGAGCTTCATGATCGAGCCCCTGCCGTACTGCTTCTCAATCTGCGCGATCGCCGCATCCAATGCCTTTAACTTATCTTCTCTTGCCATAATCAAAACTCCATTCTCGAACCTTTGTTCGTCTCAAGATAACATAATCATACTGTATGTTCCGGAAAAAGTCAAACATATTTTCGATAAAAGCCAAAGAAAATTACAAATAACGAAAAACAAGACCGCACCGCAAATTCACACGGCACGTTTCAAAGGAACAACTGCTGCATTTCTCAACCGCTGTCATTCTCATATTATGGAATCATTCAGCATGTGTCAAGCATGAATCCGCCGCAACGCGGACGGCAAGCTTAACCACATGACTCCCGAGTCCTTCCGCCGAGACGCGGATCACCGCATCCCCGGGTTCACCGCAGGACTTAACATAGAATCCCGCGTACCCTCCGCGGAACGGAAGCAAAGACGGCCCGATCAGCGCGATGGGACCGGCCGTTTCGACGCGCAGAACCTCCCCGTAGTAAGGAAGTACATTGCCGTTGTCATCCACCGCGGCAATGCGGAATGCCGCGACATCGTAAGTGATCCGCTCGAAAAGCTCCTTCGACGATACATTAACCGCCATTGATTTTGAAGTGACCGGCTGCTTTAAAACGGATTTTACAACCTGCCCGTCCTTCACCGCATCAAAGCGGTACACACTGCTTTTCGCGCCCCAGTCACCGACATATTTTTTGTAGAGCGCCTGCAGCTGCTCCATCGTCGTATGATAGCGCAGCGCAAGCTCAGCCAGTGCTTTTTTTCCTTCGACCGTCATTTTATTCCCGCCGATGGCGTACTGATTCAACAGGAGCTTCGCAAGCTTCGCCCGGCGCTTGTTCCATTTCTCACCGCGGACTAAGGCCTCGCCGATATAATCATCCACGAGGATCGGGCCGTGACGCAGATGCTTAAACGCGGAGCTTTTGTCCCGATACTCCTTTATCATAACATTATCCTTATACATCCGCACGGAATCGGCGTTCGAAATGATATAAACCTTCCCGTGCGTCGTCGCGGGATGCTCGCCGATGTCCATCGAAGACGTAACACAAAGCACATGCGCCCGGTTCGTCTGCGCCGCATAAACATACGCCGCCGTTTTCGGATTGCGGAACATATCCATTACGCCGTGGTAGCAGATGCCGTCGCCGCTGCCGAAGTCCCTGTGCGTATTATAGTCGCACATACACCAGCCGAAACCGCCCAAAATGTCGTCATGCTTTGCGATCTCGTCCATCACGGCCGCGTGGCGGATCGCATGCTCCGTGCGCTTTTCCTCCCAGTCGAAGGTCTTCGTCGGGAACATATGACCGTTGTATTCGGAAATCAGATACGGCTTCGACAGATGCCCGGACACACTGTCTTTCGGCTCGCAGCCCGCATTCGTCCCGTCGTAAGAAAAATCATTATACGTATACACATCCTCTAAAAGATGCATTTTTTTGCCGGCGCGCACGCCTCCCGTAAGGCGCGTACCGTCAAGCAGATGCGCCGCCTCGTTCGTCCGCAGGTACAGATCGTCGCAGTCCCGGGATTCATTCACGCGCACACCCCAGAGGAAGACCGAAGGATGGTTGCGGTACTGCCGCACCATCTCCTTTACGTTTTCCACACAGATGTCCTTCCACGCGGCATCCCCGATATGCTGCCAGCCCGGGATCTCGGTAAAAACCAAAAGTCCCATCCTGTCACATTCATCGATAAAATACCGTGACTGGGGATAATGCGACGTGCGGACGGCATTCAGTCCAAGCTCTTTTTTTAAAATACGCGCATCCAGCCGCTGCATGCTTTCGGGCATCGCGTAACCGACATACGGATAGCTCTGGTGCCGGTTCATCCCGCGCAGCTTCAATCGTCTGCCGTTCAAAAACAACCCCTTTGCCTGCACCTTGATATCACGGAAGCCGATGCTTCTTACATCCGTATCGACAGTCTCCCCGTCGAGCCGGATCTCGGTGCGGATCTCATAGACCCGCGGATTGGAAACATCCCAGATATGCACGTTGCCTGCCAGCGTCGTCGTTTTCCCTTCCACCGAAAGGGGCTGGTTGGAGATCTGCCTGTTATCCAGAAACTGGCACACGAAAAGCCGATGCTGCTGCGCCATCTTTTTTGCTTCCATGGACAACTCGATCGTAGAAAACAGCTTTCCCTGCATCGTTAAGCTTTGCAGCATTTCCAGACTCATCCCGTTCGTGTGCGGCGACTCCGTCAGGGTCGGCTGATAAAAAACATCCTTCATATAGACCGGTGACTTTACTTCCAGATATACGTCACGGTAGATCCCGCCGAAGGTCATATAGTCGATCGCATGACCGAAGGGCGGCTGATTGATACTTTCACGCGAATCGCAGCGCACGGTGATCAGATTGTCTCTTCCGAACGACAGATAATCCGAGATCTCTATGGTAAACGCCGTGTACCCGCAGCGGTGCTCACCGACTTCCCTTCCGTTGACATAAACGCATGCATAATGACCGACTGCCTCAAAGGTCAAAAGCACGCACCTGCCCCGCCAGGAAAGCGGCGCGAAGAGCGTCCGCTGATAACAGGCATCCTTCTCATAGACGCTGCTGTCAAAATAATGAAAGGGTACCTCCGCAACGGTATGCGGGATCGAAACTTCCGTCCCGTCCCGCATCGGTACCCTGATAAGATCGTCTGAAAATGTATCCGTAAACCGCCAGCCGCGGTTCAGATATATTCTCGGCATCCATACATCCTTTCTTTAAAAAAGACGGCACACTATTCCAGTGAAGACGTGCAGTGCATGCACTTTTTCGCGCCGATCGGGATCATCGCGCAGCAATACGGGCATTCCTTCTCGGTCGGTGCCGCCTCTTCGGCTGCTTCCTCGGACTTTTTCACCTTATCCGCTACACCGTTTAAGAATTTGATCATGCAAAAGATCACAAGCGCCATCAAAAGGAAATTGATGATCGCCGTAATGAACACACCGTAATTCAACGTCGCGGCACCGGCTTCCTGCGCCTCCGCAAGCGTTGCG
>JAFSYD010000312.1 GCA_017443685.1 Lachnospiraceae bacterium
AGCAGGGCTCCGCAAAGATTACCGATATAGCATACGATCCAAAGAAATGCCGCGTCCTTGCCCTCTACCGTTCCGCGCAGCATTCCCGCCGCCATCACGAAATTATTGCCCGTAAAAAGCTCTGCGCCCGCCATCACCACCAGCGACAGCGCCACCCCAAAGCAAAGACCCATCAAAAGCTTTGCGCCTGCATATTCGTTTAAAAGCCCGCCAACCGTAAAAGACAGCAGCACGCCAAAACCGATATACATCCCGGCAAGCATCGCCAGTAAAAAATATCCAAACAGATTCGCATGCAGAAAGCTCACCTTAGCCTCTGCTGTCCGGGACACGTCCGTAAACTCTTTCTGAAACATCTCATCCCTCTTTTCCTAAAGCTCTTATAATAAACCGTTCAGAAAATATCTTTCCTTACAGCTAAATCCTACCTTGCCGACAACACGCCGTCCGCATCGATCGCGATCGTCTGCGAGATACTGCGCAGCAGATCGAACACGCCGTCCGCCCTCGCCGCGTCTGCCGTCATCGTACGGTAATTCGAACAGAAAGCCGGTATGATCTTTACGGCTCTCCCATCCGCATCATACGTAAATGTCACCGCCACCGTCTGCTCGATCCGGTTCGTCGAGATAAAATCTCCGAGACTGTAAAATACATAACCGCCGCCATAGCTCTCGATTCCCTGCAGCACATGCGGATGCGCGCCGATCACGGCATCCGCGCCCGCGTCGATGAACTTGCGTCCGTCATTGATCTGATAATCCGTCAGTTCCGTCGTCCGCATCTGTCCCCAGTGCGCAAGCACAAATACGTGGTCGTACTGTTCCTTCGCCGCTGCGATCGCGTCAAGCAGTCCCGTCTCATCATATAAGGAAAACATCCCCGGCTGACGGTTCTGCACATTCCACGATACTTCCGGGATCACGTGCGTCGCCGCTAAAAAAGCGAAGGTCTGTCCGCCTGCCTCGACCACGGCCGGTGCCGACGCCTGCGCATAGGAATCCCCCGCACCGATGTACCGTATCCCCGCGCCGTCGATCGTAACAAATGTATCGGACAGCGCTTCCGTCCCGAAATCGAGCGCGTGATTATTGGCAAGTCCCGCAATATCCACGCCCATAGCATTTAAGATCGTAACATATTTCGGATCCACGCGGTAGGTATACTGCTTGCTCGCCTGCACGCCTCTGTCGGAAAAAGCGAACTCGTTGTTGATGACGCAGATATCCGCATCCTTCATCGCCGAAAGCAGTCCTTCGTCCAAAACACCATCGATCCCCTGCGCATCATAGTTCTTTTGAACCGCCGGATCCAGCCATACGTCTCCGGTAAAAAGGATCGTAACGGGCGCTGCCTCCTCTGGTTCGGCTTCTGCCGAACCCTCCTCTGCCGCGTCCGCGCCATCCTCCTGCCCCGCGTCCGAAGACGCAGCTGCTGCCGCCCGGGCATCCGCTCCCTGCCGGCTTTGCACCTGTCCGTTCTTTGCCGAATCCGCCGATGCTCTCTGCGCTTCCCATGCGCTCATTACGATGTGCGGCAGGTTCACATAATACGCTGCCGCGAGTCCGGCTGCAAAGAGGATCCCTATCACGAGGAACCACACCGCTTTTTTTCGCCGGCGTCCCTTTTGGTAATTACGGCGGTTCCTGCGAATTTTTACAACACGTCTGTCACCTTCGGGGTAGACCATCTATCTAACCTCCCGTTCTCTTACCCTTCTTTTTTTCTTTCTCCTTTTCCGTCTCCGGCGGAAATGCCGCCGCAAAAGGTTACTGCCATAATAACCGCGGAACGGTGCCTCCACGTACATATGCCGCAGAAATAACAGCAAACCGAGGCCGGCCGCGGTCCCCGTAACCGGCAGGATCCATTTTACCACATTTTCAAAACGCCGGTGCGTTACCACAACGGGCGTTCCGCCCTCAATCTCCGGCTCAATGACCGTCGGCTTTTCGTAAAGGACTTTTGAACGCCCCGCCATGTGATCGGCATAGGTAAACGTAAGCTCACCGATCACAGGCTCGCCATCCGTCACGCCGAAAAAGGCAAGCGCAGCCTTCGCCTCTGATACTGCCACACCCGTCGGGAGCGTTATCGCAGCATCCTTTTCAAGAGACACCTTCGACAGATCGATGTCACCGAAAGCCTCCTCCCCTTCGACCAGCGGCAGTTCTTTCGTATCAAATCCGTCGGCGATCGGCGTCGTATCAAAATGCTCAAAGCAGTAATCGAACAATCTTCTTGTGTCGTTGTAATGACAGCCCTGCCCGGCATTCAATACAACACAGACAAGCGTCTGTCCGTCCTTTTTCGCATACGTGACCAGCGTGTTGTTCGCTTCCGTCGTGTAGCCCGTCTTCCCGCCCACACAGTATTCGTACAGATACTTACGCGTCTTGTAGAAATTCAGCATCGCGTGGTGGTTGTTCAGGTACGTTTCCTCTTCATGGATGTTCGTCGGCGGGATGGTATATGTCTTCGTCCCGCAGATCTCATCGAAGGTCTCATTGTGAAACGCTTCCCGTGCGATGAGCGCCATATCATAGGCGGTTGTATAGTGGTTCTCGTCAAAAAGCCCGTTCGAATTGCAAAAATGTGTATTCTTGCATCCAAGCGCCGCCGCCTTTTCGTTCATCATATTGATAAACGTATCGTAGTCTCCGCCGATGTGCTCGGCGATCGCATAAGCGCATTCGTTCGCCGACTCGAGCATCATGCCGTACATACAGTCCCGAAGCGACATCCGCTCATCTACATCTCTTGCGATGTGAGCGCTTCCCGGCTCGATCCCGAACACCGCCTCTTTTGTAAATGTCACCGTATCGTCAAGATTGCCATTCTCTAACGCCAGCATTGCGGTCATCACCTTTGTGATACTCGCCGGATAATGCTTCTCGTTCGCTCCGAATGCGTAAAGGAGGGCACCCGAATCCACATCCATCACTACCGCCGTCTCCCCAACTGAGGAAAGCGATAATCCCTGCGGCCAGACGGCTTCGGCAAAAACAGTAAGCGGAACGCACACCGTCTGCGCCACTGCCACGAGTATCAGGATCAAAAGCGTGGGCAAAACCGTTTTTCTTTTTATAAACATCATTCTATTATCATAACCTGTTCATCAACATTGGTAACCGTAATGGGTGCGGGCGTTTCCTCTTCCTGCGCGGGCGGCGCTTCGGCCGCCGGTGCACCCGCGCCCGACTGCTCCGCCATTGTAACCGAGATCACATTCTCATCCTGCGTGGCGATCGCTGAACGCATCGCCGAGGTTGCGGAAGGATCATTCGACGCCGTACCGACGGCAATGATCGTATTCCTCGCCTTGTAGGAAGAACGGTTAAAAATCTGGTTACTCTCTTCCACACCGTCCACCGTAACGATCTTCAACAGATGCGCCTCATAGCCGGTCTGCGGCCCCTGTACGCGGGATCTGTAACCGATCGGCTGATCCGCCGCTTCCCTGTATACAACCGTCGGCTCGATCTCCTCAACGATCTCACTGACGAACTCGATCTCGCGGTTCGCCGGCCGTGTCTCTTTTCCGTAGATCGTCGCCGTGATCGAAGAGCCCGTCGTAATGAGATCAATGTAGATCGGTGTATCCTGATTGTTTTGGAATTTTAAATCCTTATAATCCCCGGCGATCGCCGAATCCATCGAAGGTTCCACATAGGATACCGTCATGGAGTGCGGGCTCCGCTCCGTTACCTTAAGCTCCGCGCGGATCACCGCGTTATACAGGGTGGACGAGATCTGGCAGACACCGCCGCCGACGGAATCCACTACCTGCCCGTTCTCGTAAGCGGTCGCCATGGCATAACCGTTCTCCTCGTTGATCGGGGCCAGGTTCGCCGCCACCGAGATCGTCTCTCCGGGGTAAAGCACCTTGCCGTTCAGCTTCGACGCGCCGTTCTCGACATTCTTCCGCCGTCCGCCCGCCGATGAGCCGTAGTTGGTCGTATAGGTACCGAGCACATCCTTTATCGTTAAAAGGTCTTCCTTTTTCCCCTGCGGCTCTTCCGTTTTGACCGAAAGGGAAAGCGTCGCATCGGAACCGTCCCACTCATTCTGTATGAAGTCGGCGATCGTATTGACCGACTTCTTGATGCTTAAGACCGTCCCGACCTGTCCGTCGACGATCTCAAACGCGCCATTCTTACGGACAATGGTATTGTCCACCGCCGGTACATCCAGCGCCGCCTTGCTTTCTTTTAAAAACTCCGTGACCGCCAGACGGTTCGCGTAATAGGTCAGCGCGATGTCTTTCTTTTCTCCGCGATCCTTTTTCTGCTTCGCCAAAAAACGTGCGAGGAGGTTGCCGGAGGCTCCGTAATGCAGCGCCTCTTCGATCGCCTCTTCCTCATTGGAGGTAATCTTTAAATCCTTGTTCGTGCAGGTGATGCTCTTATCATTCGCCTGTAAGGTAAAGGTTGCCTGTGTATAGGACTCCACGTATGGCTCAAGCGCCTCTTTCGCCTGCTGCCGCGTCATCCCCGCAACGTCCACACCGGCGATCGTGATATTCTCCGCGATCGTCTCCAATCCCGACGGTACGGGATCCGATTTCTTTTCGGCGGATACGACCAGCGGTGCGAAATATACCATCAGGCATACCGCCACACAGACGGCAGCACGAAGAAATCTTCTTATCTTATGCTGTATCATAAAAACCATTTTCATATTCCAACTATATTAAGCTTTTTCGGGCGATTGTCAAGGTGCTTCTTCCGTTTCGTCCGCGGCCGCTTCCCGTATCGGCATGGCCTGCTCGATCGTCGCAGAAGTAACGTTTCCTTTTGCGTCTTTTCCGATCGCGAAGGTCATCTCCCATTCGTGTTCGTCCGATGCCGCTTCCTTTACCTTCGCGTTCATTGCGGAAAAAAGGTTGCCGAGCTCCTGCTGCATCAGATTATTTTTTACCGCGTCTTCGCCGTTTTGATCGTAAATATCCATCAGAGTTTTCTGATTCTCCGAGGTATAATTGGCAAGCGCCACATTCGCAAGGGCGATCTCTCCGGAAAAATCCAGGTTCACAAGACTCCCGACTCCGGTGATGCGAACCGGCATCGTCGCCGTGATCGAATGCCTGTCTTTGCTTACGATCGAAAGCTCGCCGATATCATAGGATACGTCGGTGATCACATTTTTCGAAAGAGACTTTGTAAACGTATCAAAGCTTTCCTTAAGATTATCATCGAGATCCTCTTCGGACAGCGAAAGACCGTCAAGCAAAAGCTTCCGGTACTCCTTAACATCCATCATATCAAGCGCCATCTGCGTGGCAGCCCCTTCGCTCACGTAGAGACTGGCTGTTCCGATATCCCCGTTCTGTAAGGCTTCGCAAAAGCCTTTGACATCCTCCGTCACTGCGCGCTCCACGGCTTCCTCTTGCATTCGCTCTCTTTCGAA
>JAFSYD010000313.1 GCA_017443685.1 Lachnospiraceae bacterium
ATATGGGTGTCATCCGTGATGTCGGCATTGGCAAGCTCCTTCGACGCATAATCCTCCCAGTTAAATCCGTTCGAGATCATCACCGCTTCCGTCTTCTGATTCAGCGGTTCCGGGAAGGATACGACGATCCCCCGGCAGAGCACCTCAATATCATCGCCTTCATATATCTGCTCGAACAGCGCCGCTGCCATCGGTGCGCGTGTGATCCCATTGCCCGCCGCGAAAATGATCCGCCTGACATTCGTCCGGCGATCCCCGCTGCCGCTGCCGGACGCGTCAACCACATGGTGCCCCGCCGCCTTCAAAAGGCGGTTCATTAAGGCATCCCCGAGCCTCGGCGTCTGTAAGCTTTCGGCATATATGACCGTACAGCCCAGCTCGTCCATTTTCCGCAGGGCATCGTAAAAGCCCGCCGCTAAGGCATCTTCGTCCTCGCGGTCACCCAAAACGACCATTTCACCGATATGGTAATTCTGCGAATGCTCCTTCGTCGCAATGACGCCGATCTTTTCCCCGCGCAGCTCGGCTCGCATCGCCACACGGTTGATGTAAAACGATACACTGACCGGATCGCCCTCAACCACGGTAAGCTGCCCCTTCGGCGCATAATGCCGGTAACGCATCCCCGGCGCCTTCGGCGGCTCCTTGCTGTCCGCGCTTAGGCCTTCATCCATCGCAACGTCTCCGATCACCCGGGCGATCTGCTCCTTTGTGATGTAGCCGGGACGCAGGATCGTCGGCACCTCGCTCGTTAAGTCAATGATCGTGGATTCGAGACCGATCGGCACATCCCCTCCGTCAATGATGACATCCACCCGACCGTCTAAGTCTTCTTTTACATGTGCACACTTCGTCGGTGACGGACGTCCCGAAAGATTCGCCGAGGGCGCGGCAATGAGACAGCCGCTTTTTTCAATGAGCACACGCGCGATCTTTGCCGAAGGCATACGTACCGCGACCGTGGACAGCCCGCCGGTCGTCGCTTCAGGGATCGTATCATTTTTCTCCACGATCATCGTTAACGGGCCCGGCCAGAAGGCATCCGACAGCTGCTTCGCCTGGATCGGCAGTACCGCCGCGATCTGCAGCAGCTGCTCGTAGCTTGCAATGTGTACGATCAGCGGATTGTCGGACGGACGTCCCTTTGCCGTGTAGATCTTTTTTGCCGCGTCGGGATTGGCCGCATCCGCACCGAGTCCGTATACCGTCTCCGTCGGAAACGCCACGAGTCCCCCGCCCCTTATAACCTCGGCCGCACCGGAAAGCAGAGCCTCGTCAAAATCTTCTCCGTTCGTGATCGTTATGTATTTTGTCTGTATGGGTTCATTCGTCTGCATAACCGTTTATCACTTCCCATATCTCTTTCGGCTCGCTGCCGAGCTTCCAAAAAGCACAGCCCCCAAGGGCGTTTTCCTCCATCAGTACAAGCCGCTCCCCCATCGAAGTCGCATCCTCGATCCAGAGCATATGCTTCGCTCCTTCATCGGTATATTCGACGTAATTCTGTTCTTCCGCTTCCCGCCACTGCTGCTTTAAATCATGCCGCTCCATGTAGTCCGGGATTTCACGCATATGGATCGACAGGGAGGAAAGGTCGCCGTCCTTCATCGTCCAAACCCTGCTGTAAAACGGCATCCCGAGAACGATCTGCTCCGCCGGTACTTCTTGTAACGTCCCGGCCACACCCTCACTTACCCACGGAAGCGACGCTGTAGAGCCAGGCTCATCGCTGCTGTTGTAATGCTCATCATATGCCATAATGATGACATAGTCGCAGTAATTCGCCAGGTTCGTCCTGTCGTAGTACATGCTCCACGCCGACGGCACCCCGACATCCACGGACAGGATGAGGTCGTTCTTTTTGCATTTTAAAGAAAGCTCACGGATGAATTCCGCATAACCGTCCGCCGCGTCATCCGGTAAAAGCTCGATGTCGATATTGATCCCGTCCAGACCGACCGCGATCGCTGCGCCAACCAGGTTATTGATCAGATTATCCCGGGCCGATGTGGAATTGAGCACCGTCGTCGTGTCCACATTCGGATCTTCAAAATTCGAGATCAGCCCCCAGACCAAGATCCCTCTGCCGTGCGCTTCTTTTACATAATCCGAAGACGCGTGGTTCTCAATACCGCCGGCGTTGTCATTCATGTGAAACCAGGTCGGCGAAATGACATTGATCTTCCCGGCCTTTTCCAGAACGGATGACAGCGTCGCATTCGCCGCCAGACTTGTCGTCTGGTGCCAGCCTAAGATCACCCGTTTGTCCAAAAGGGTGAGGCGATAATTTCGTTCGGGAAGCGTCGCCGGGACAGTCGCCTCCTCTTTATCCTTTATGCTGCTGCTTTTTACGTAACCGATCACGCCGTCCGTGGTCAGGATATTCGTCCATTTACCGACCACATCCAGCACCGTAACCTTCTCCCCGCGCACACTCTCCTTAAGCACCTTGCTTTTCGGTCCGCCGAGCCGCCGGATCGCCGTACGGGACCGCAAGGCCGCCACCGTACGCGTATAGCCCGCGTTTTCCGCTACAATACGCGCCGGCGCATCTTCATAAAGCGCGTATTGGATATCGGAAAAACGCTGCACGAAATCAGCCGCCAAAAACACTTTTTCGTGTGCCTTGATCACGATCGGCACATCCATCGTCTCGGTATCCTTGCCGATCGTATAGCCCGTTTCGTTCACACGCGCGGAGATCACCTCCGCATCCGTGGTATACCGCAGGATGCCTTCTTTTTCGTCGAACACATAGCCGTTGTCGATCACATCCTTTACGATCGGAAGCGCGATATATGCCGCCCCTCCGGAAATCAGGCCGAACGCGTTCTCTTCCTTGTCCGTGATGTAATTCCCATCCACGATCACAACAGCCGAATCCTCATCCTCCAGATGATAGTACTCCGACAGCTCCATCCTATCGCCGGTGGGCGCATAACGCTTTACATACAGCACCAGCCCGATCACAAACAGCAGCGCAAAGAGCGCTCCCGCAATCCCTGCCAATAGCCCTCCGATCCCTCTTTTTTTCCGCTTTGTGCGCTTTCTTCTCGTCGGTTCCATGCTCCCTCCGTCGTATCTTTTCCGTCTTAACCCAAAAGTATAACACAAAGCATCCGTAAAAAAAAGGAAAAAGACAGACATATGAGACGCCTGCCTTTTCCATTGCTTACATACTTACAATTTTTGTTTTTTCGTTATCATAACTCTGCTAAAAATAATGTTTGACTTATTCCATTGTGAAAGCCGTGTTACCGAATGGCGCAGACTCCGCTGTGTTGGAATTGTGCCGGCTTTCATATTCTAAGCTTGCTCTCCGATCAACCCCTTTCCGTATCGATTCTTATAAAAACCTTGCTGCTTGTGCCGCTTCGTCATATGTCATCGAAAACGGGTCCGCGATAAACGGAAGCGCTTCGATGGACGTGCCGAATTCCCTGCGGCAGCGCTTTTCGTCCTGCTTTCGCATATGAAGGGAAAGAAGGCTGGCTCTTTTTTTGTTCCTCTCCCACATCCATTCTTTCATACTCTGTTGAAAAACGGTATAGTGCCAGGGCTTAACGTCCGCCAGCAGCAGACAGCTTGTCGATGCCGCAACAAGAACTTCCGTCCGGTCGTTCTCCGTTACATCGCATATGATGACGTCCCATCGCGGATCCGAAAAGACCGCACAGGCATCTTCCGTCGGAACGTGCGGTAAAAACGCCACACCTTCCCGTCGAAAGCCGATCAGTCCGTCAATCGCAAAGGTATCCTTTGTCCGCAGCGAGACAATATTGCCCTGCTGCCCGACCTCCATGTACAGGGTGCTCCTCCGCTCCCTCGCGGCCGCCACGTTTGCGAGCGCAAGGGCAAAATGTGTCACCCCGACGCCACGTTGTGTTCCCGCGATAACAATGCGCTGCTGCTTTTTTACGCTAAGCTTCCCTATGAAAAACCGTTTCATCTCCATTCCTTTAACATATGCTGTATCACACGACGCTTTCGCTTAGACAGGTACAAAGGATCCGCGTCCACCGGAAACCCCATCACCGGCGTATGGCAAAAGATGGCAAGACTCCTTCCGAAGATCCGGTTATCCGGATTCAGCAGGATCAGATCCGCCTCCGATACCGCTTCTTCATCAAGCTGTCTGTTCTGCCACATCCGCGTACCGACAATATGGATATGCCGGTCACAGTTAAGGGCTTTTGTCATATCACATCCGCAATCCGTCACGCACAGACCCTGCTGCTTTGTGCCTCCCGTAATGACATCCCCATAGTCAGCAATACCGCGGAAAGCCTTATGGTATATGATACCTCCCTCCTCCTTTGCCGCCGGTTCATTCCTTAACAGGTAATGCGCCGCCGGCTTGCCGGAGAGATTCCGGTAGTATGCCGGGATGCCCATTGCACAGAAGCCTGCGGTAAGGGCGATCGCAATATGACTGGTGCCGATGCCGGATTCATTTCCCGTCACCGCGACTGTTGATAAGAGATGCTGTTCTCCTCTGGCCGTATCATCCTTACCGCTAAAAGCACTTTCTTCAAAGACCTGCCGGAGCAAAAACGCGCTTTCCGGACGCCGTTTTGGATCGACGGAAAGGCAGGCTCGTACCATGCGCCGTATCCTGCCCGGGATCCGGTCGGGTGTATGGGAAAGCATCTCATTTGCGACTTTACCGATACTGTAAAGGTCGCTTTTGACGGAAGCTGTCCCGTCTTTTGCCTCGGGTGCCATATAGTGTAAGGTTCCGAACTTTTGGAAGGTACTCCCCGAACGGGGTTGATACAGTGCAGCGCCGTAATCCACCAGCATAAGCTCCTCACCGCGGAGGATCATATGCTCCGGCTTTAAGTCCAGATACAGGATCGGATACGGCTGCAATCCGTGAAGATAAGAGATCACGTCGCATAACTGCACCATACATTGACAGATAAAATTCCAGGATACCGCTTCGTGTTCGATCAGATAATCCTTTACGGAAACGCCCCGCACATATTCCTCGATAAGACAGACGCCTTTTGCATCTTCTTGATAATCATACAATATGGGAATGGCCGGATGACGAAGTCCTTTTAAGATCTCCGCTTCATAACCTGCGATATTCGATCTTACCACACGTTTTAAAATTCTAAGTTCCCCTAAATGCCGATGCCGGACAAGCATCACCAAGGTGTTATCGGTCCGGTAAATCTCCTTCACCGCTTCATAACCGTCCGGCAAGCTCACATCTTTGATCTCGTTCACTCCTTTCGCCGATGGAAAACTCACATCTCTTGACGACGTTATACCAAAGCCTGTCGTGGAAAGCAATAATTGTAAACGATATTTACGGAAAAGTTTACAAATCGTTTACAAGTTTACAAACAGTTTACAGGATTTAACAAACAGTTTACAATTTATGCAGATTTTTGAGAGGTTTTTGGCCGCTTTTTTCATCTTTGACAACAGCCTCCGCGGACAGTATAATGAAAATGATCGTATGGAGTAATATTAGGAGTATCCGATGAAAATAGAAAAGATCAACGACAATCAGATCCGGTGCACGTTGAACGCGAATGATCTCGCAACGCGCCATATCAATATACAGGAGCTTGCGTACGGCACTGAAAAAATGCAGCGGCTTTTTCACGAAATGACCGGTTTTGCCGGAGTGCATTTTGGCTTTGACACCGAAGAGATCCCGCTTGTGATCGAAGCAGTACCCATGCCAAAAGAATCCCTTTTGCTTTTCATATCTAAAGTGAATTATCCGGATGAGCTCGACGCACGGTTCTCCATGTTCTCCGATATGCCTGACGACCTTGACCTGTTTTACCCGGAGGACGACGACTATATGGAAGAGATTCCGCTCGGGCGGGACATTGTAAATGCCGGCGAAATCCTCTCCCTGACCGATGACGCCAAAAGGGATGAAGCAAAAAAAGAAGACGGAACAATCCTGCCGATCGACCCGTCCAGATTCATCCGTCTCTACCAGGCATCTTCGCTTGATGCTTTGATCGCGCTTGCCCATATCCTGCGCGGTTACTATCTCGCCGACAACACGCTCTACCACCCGAAAAACAACGATTATTACCTGCTGCTTCACATCGGCGAGCATACGGCGGAACAGTTCAACAAGGTGTGCAACGTCGCTTCCGAATACGCGACGATGCGGCGGATCACCGGCGGGACGTCGCAGTATTTCGCCGAGCACGCCCGCCCGGTCATAGAGCATTACGCTTTGCAGACATTGGCGCAGATCCCGAAAAGATAAAATATGAGGCCGTCACATAACGTGACAGCCTCTTTTTCGTTGGTCTTAATAAGCCTTCAACCCGAATGTCCGGAGCCGCCATTATGACGCCTTAGACATCAAAAAGCTGTTCAGCTCCTCCACCAGATCATCCGGATCGATGCCGTGCACCATTGCCGCTTCCTCAACCGTCTCCATCTGAGACGACGGGCAACCGAGACAATGCATCCCGATCCCCATCAGGATCGGGGCAAGATCCGTATCGATCTGCAGCAGTTCACCGATCATGGTATCTTTTCCGATTTTAGCCATTTGATACACCTCTTTCTTTTCATAGTACGAAGCGCCGGGGTCTCTACCCGTTTTCGGACAAGACTTCCTATAGCCCTTCTTTCCTGTTGTGTGCTATTTAATTGCATTTCCTGCTTCCGCGTGTGATTTTATCACGTCATACGTAATTTGACAAGCGTTCCGTTTGCTTTCTATGCATTGTTCCTAAAAATGTACTTGTATTCGGTGTCCGTTTCGGTTAAAATGACGATATCACTTTTATGAAACGTTTTATAAACAGGAGGTAATTGTTATGGCTTATGTTATTAGTGATTCTTGTGTAAGCTGTGGTACTTGCGAGCCGGAATGCCCGGTTAGCGCTATCTCTGCAGGAGATTCGCAGTACAACATCGATGAGAGCGCTTGCATCGAGTGCGGTACCTGCGCCGGCGTTTGCCCGACGGGTGCTATTTCTCAGGGCTGATCTCACAGGATCTGACAAAAAGTCTACGAATCCCGGCATCTTTTGCCGGGGTTTTTAATTTTCCACTTTTTAAAAATCAACCATTCTCTCCGTTCTCGGGACAGTACCCATCTCCATCGCGGAGTATGTATGCGTGCATGTACGGTATCTAGCCATAACGACTGCTGCTTCATTCCGCAAAATTATTTTCTGCCATTTCAAAACAAGCCTTTATATTTTTCCGGTTCCCTTCGACCTCATTTTCCGAGAGCTTACGCTTTACTTCCGCCGGCGAGCCCATAATGAGCACCCCGTCGGGGAAAGATTTATGCTGCGGCACCAGGGAACCTGCCGCGACAATGCTGTCCCTGCCGATATGGCAATCGTCCATCAGAATGGATCCCATCCCGATCAGGGAATTATCGCCGACCGTACACCCGTGCACGATCGCACCGTGCCCGACCGTTACGCCGTCACCGATTGCGATCGGATAAAATATCCCCGAATGCAGGACGCTGTTGTCCTCAATATGACAATTCTTCCCGATCGTCACCGGCAGCCCGTCCCCGCGGACAACCGCGTTGTACCAGATCACTGTATTGTCCCCGATGGACACATCCCCGCGGACAACCGCGCCATCCATTTTTATTATGTTAGCATTTTCTACCATAATTCCGTCCTTTTTTCATACGTTCGCTGCTTTTCACATTTAATCCTGCTTTCGATCATTTGATACAATGCGAAACAGTGTACCCGGGTGTGTGCAGGATTTAGTGAACAGCTGATTTTGTAATGTAGGAAGCATCGTTCATAGCTAAAAGATAGTTACAGTATTGGTTCATACTGATGCCTTCCTTTTTTGCGTGTATGGCAAGGGAACGATGAAGACTTTTCGGCATTCTCAACTTGAACTGACCGGAGTAATCGGATATGTCAGGCTCTTCCGTTGGTTCAGTAATCTCAATGCCATCTTCGAGCGCAGCTGTAAACCATACTTTTTTTGCATCTTCGGCATTTTTCAGAAGACCTTCGACGGTTTCCGAGCAAGTCAGGCAACCCGGAAGATCAGGAAATTTTGCAGTAAAGCCGCCTTCCTCGGTATCAGGGATAATTTCCATTCGGTAGGGAAGTGACATATAATACTCAATCGTTTTCATTGTTTTCTTCCTCGCTTTCAATTATTTTTTTCACTTCCTTTACATAAGCTTTTTTGATCGGCTCGTGCTGTGGAATAGTGATGGTGGGTTTTCCCGCTTTACGAAAAGACTTGTGACTGCTGCCGCCCGATGGTCCATCCATTGAATAACCGTAATACTCAAGAACCTTTCTTAGCTCATCAAACCGCATATCCTTATCCAGCGACTTTATCCGCCGGAGCAGTTTATCAAATTGTGACATAATCACCTCCTTGACTCTAATTGTATTTGGTGTCACGGGCGATGTCAAGCATGAAAGTAATATTTAATATTTAATTTGATTTAAAATGAAAACGAATACGAAAATTGATTGCTATATGCTTCAATATTTGCTATATTTAATGAAGCAGGAGGTATTTTCAATGAAAACAGTCAGTATTCGATTGGAAGATAAGGATTTCGATCTATTAGGAGAAATCCTGTCAAGTATGGGACAAACAAAACAGACTTTTTATGAAACATACACCAAAACGGTTCTTCGATTAAGGAAAATTCCATTTACGATCGAAGCACCTCTGGAAGAC
>JAFSYD010000314.1 GCA_017443685.1 Lachnospiraceae bacterium
GAGTCCCCTAACTGATTCAGCTTTTCTAAACGATTTTCTTTATCAAAGAGTCCCATTTGCATCCCTTATCACTCCATCTATTCTTGTATTCTTGATGTTACTGTTATTTTATACCATGAAATAAAGTGGAGTTTTTAGAGATCCCCTGAAGAACAAAGAGAAGAATAATAGTTCTGTTCCTTATCATCACGGACAAACAGATTCTTGGCGTCACTGTCAGGGTAGGGGAGCACAATCGGATCCAGCTCTGTCATGTTGAATACGGCATCATGCTCGATAATCTCATAGCCAATACCCTGAGTCGTCAGGTAATCGGGGGTTCCCTGCTTAGTTATGTCTTGATGCCTCCGTTTTCATGGTCTCGTTGACAACTGCTGATCCCAGGACCAGGACCGCGCCGATCCAGCCTGTAACGCTCATTGTCTCTCGTAAAAACACCACCGAACAAAGCACGGATACGACCGGTTCAAGATACCCCAAAATAGCGATTGTCTGTACCGGCAAACTGCCCAGCCCGCTGAAGTAAAAGCAATACGCGATACCCGTGTGAACGACGCCGAGAGTCAGTATGATCAGGGCGGAGCGTAAATCAACATCCAGGGACACGCCGTGGTTCTTCAGCAGGACGTAAGGAAGAATGGTCAAAGCGGACATCGCTAACTGAACCGCTGCCTTGTCAAAGGCTGGAATGTCATGTATCTTTCGATTGCAAATGACGATCCCTACGAAGCATAAGGCCGACGCAAAGCCCAGGAGCATCCCCGTAATGTTTCCAACGGAGCTGCCCCACACCCCGGAGACCATCACGATGCCAATCAGGGCAGCAATGACACAGGGTATTTTTCGCATATCCAGCGGCTCATGAAGCACAACTGGAGCGATAAGGATAATGATTACAGGAGCCATATAGTTGCACAGGCTGGCTATCGCTATGGTGGTGTGCATATAGGCCGCGAACAGGAATATCCAGTTCAACCCAAGGCAAATCCCGGAGGCGGTGAGCCAGACCAGGTTTTTACGGATCGCCGGCAGGTTTGCGCTCTGATGCTTCGCACGCTCGACGAGTATATGCCGGATGAGGTAAAATACACCCGTCCCGAGGGAGGTCTGTTCCTTTGGGCGACGCTGCCGGATCGTGTCAACGAAAAGGAATTCGTAAAGAAAGCGATAGAAAGAAAAGTCGCCGTTGTTCCGGGCGAGACCTTCAACTGCGACGTCAACGCGATCTCTCATTCGTTCAGACTCAACTATTCGACGCCGTCCGACGAGGATATCGTCAAAGGCTGCCGCATCCTCGGCGAGCTCGCGCGTGAAATGCTCGGATAAGACCGGTATCATCGGAAAGGAGGCGGAAAAATGTTCATAGACAGGATCAATATCCACGTTAAAGCCGGCGACGGCGGGAACGGGGCAGTCTCCTTTCGCCGCGAGAAGTACGTCTCACACGGAGGACCGGACGGCGGCGACGGCGGAAACGGCGGGAGCGTAGTGTTCAGCGTCGACGAAGGCGCGAATACGCTTCTCGCGTTTCGCTATAAGCGC
>JAFSYD010000315.1 GCA_017443685.1 Lachnospiraceae bacterium
AACCCTCGGCCTCCAGAGCCACAATCTGGCGCGCTAACCAACTGCGCCATACCCACCATATTAAATAAAATAGAAACATGCCCGAGAGGATTCGAACCTCCGACCCGACGACTCTTTGGTCGGGGCTTAAAACATTCCGGATAAACATGCCCGAGAGGATTCGAACCTCCGACCCACGGCTTAGAAGGCCGTTGCTCTATCCAGCTGAGCTACGAGCACATATTAAATTATATCAAATCCCAGCCCGAGAGGAATCGAACCTCCGACCCGAAACAAGCAAAAGAAATTATAGCAACTTCCAATACTTCTGTCAATAATTTTTGCTAAAAAACGCGCAAATTAACTTGCAGCCTTTTCTATATGATCCCTTCCATCCCTTCCCGGCGGATGCGTCTTACCTCTTCTTCGAATTCCCGCGACGAGATCCGCCTGGCGCCGGCGCCGATCACGATCAGCTGGACAAGTCCGTCGGAGGTTACAACGGCAACATCGGCATCTTTATCTCTTATGATCTCATGCGTCGCGCGTTCGATATAAGCATCCGCGGTCTGTGCTTCTTTTGTGAAAACGATATGTACCTTTCCGACATTCATTACGCTGCCGGGGTTGTTCTTTACTTTGTAGGCATCGAAAACGGCGATCACCTCCGCGCCGGTAAAGCCCTGATAATCGATAAGGATGTCGGTCAGGGCATCGCGGGCACTGTCAAGGTTGTCCCCTGCGAGCGTCTTTAGATCGGGCCAGGCAAAGATCACGTTATAACCGTCGATGAGAACGTATTTCTTCTTTTTTGCGGGGGCCTTGGCCCGGTCGGCCTGCGGCTTATGAGAGGCTAAGTATTCCTCCCTGGCGCGTTTGATGTTTTCCTGTTTGGAAATGGTGCGTGCGCCATCCTGTATCGTAGGGCGCTTGATCGCGCCGAAGGTCTTTGTAAAGATCGCCATCAGCTCATCATCTTCGGCAAGAGAGGCATTTTTCTTTTTTTTCGTAGTTTGCGATGAGGCGGGTGAGCCGGGGCTTTCGCCCGGCCCGAAACCGGCAGCAGAGTCCGAAACGTCTTCGTTTTTTGCCACCAGGCTTTTCCCGACCAGCCGATCCAATTCAGCATCGACCGCAGCGCTTTCATTGCTGATCCCGTGAACGTAAACGGAAATGTAAGGGCGGTTCGGATCGCATTTAAAATCGTATCCGATCTCCTCGATGATATCGTCCGCATCCACAGCGGGGAAATAGCCCGCCGCCCGCATCCACACCGTTCCCATACCTCCTGTGTAGGCGGTAACTTCGGCGGCGTAATCACCGGCAAATCGCACCGGTACCTTCCCCTCCAGTATCATCATATCTCCCTTTGCGACAGGCGAGGCAACCGTGCCCTTCATCCGTTCGAAATCCGCCATCGCCCGTCCGATATGCGCGGCCGGCAGGGTAAGCGTTACGTCATAAAACGGTTCTAAAAGGACGCTTTGGCACCGAAGCAGCGCATCCCTCACCGCAAGCTCCGTTGCCCGCCGGAAATCCCCGCCTTCAGTGTGCTTTTTATGCGATTTTCCACCGACCAGCGTGATCTGTACATCGGTTAACGCGCTGTCGGTCAGAATGCCGAAAAGCGGCCGGCGCGAAAGACGGTTTAAAATCTGGTTCTGGTAATTTTTCGGTAACACATCTGTGGAAAGCTCTGTTTTGACAACGATCCCGCTGTCTGACGGAAGGGGTTCCATTTTGATAAGAACATCCGCGAAATGCTTCAGCGGCTCGTAATGCCCGTGGCCCATTGTCGGCATTGCGATCGTTTCCTTGTAGACGATATTGCCGACATCGAAGTCGATGACTTCTCCGAAGCGCTCCTCCATCTTCTGCCGCAGGATCTCTAACTGGATCTTGCCCATAACGGACAGACGGATCTCCTTTAACCGTTCGTTCCATGCGACGCCAAGCAGAGGATCCTCATCCGCAAGCTCGGCAAAATCCGCGTAGATCGTATGCGCATCCTGCTCTTCGGATAACAGAACGCGATAGGACAGTACCGGCAGAAGCTGCGGCAGGGCAGCGTCCTTTTCGCAGCCGTATCCGCGTCCTGGATAGCTTTCCGAAAGACCGGTCACCGCGACGGTTTCACCTGCGGATGCCTCACTTAGGCTGTCATATTTATCCCCGGAGTAGCGGCGCAGCTCGTTCACCTTTTCGGCCTCGTCGGGATAGGCGCCATAGGGTAAAATCTCATCCTTTACCTTAAGCGTTCCGCCCGTGATCTTTAAAAACGTAAGGCGCTGTCCTTTGTCGTCGCGCATGATCTTGTAAACGCGTGCTCCGAACGAATCTCCGAAGGACCGTGGCAGCGAAAAGCGTTCGAGGATTTCCGTAAGCTGTGTGATGCCATCCTGCTTTAAGGCGGACAAGAAGACGACGGGAAAAAGCGCGCGGCCGGTGATCGCGCGGGCGATGCTTTCGTCCGGGATCGTGGCGTTTTCCATGTAAAGATCGAGCATGGATTCATTTACCGTTGCAATGTCTTCGTAAGGAAGCTCGTCCGTAAGATCAAAGCAGTCCGGGGACAATTCATCTTTGAGATGCGCCAGGATCTTTTCGCGCGGTGCGGCAGCGATGTCCATTTTATTGACCGCGATAAACGCCGGAATATCATAGGAAGCAAGCAGCGAAAAGAGTGTCCGCGTGTGGCTCTGAACGCCTTCGGGTGCGCTTATGACAAGGATCGCGTAGTCGAGTGCAAGAAGCGCGCGTTCCGTTTCCGCGGAAAAGTCCGCGTGTCCGGGAGTATCAATGAATGTCACGGAAAGATCGCCGACGGTAATTTCTGCCTGTTTGGAAAAAACGGTGATGCCGCGCTTTTTTTCGATCGCGTCCGTATCCAAAAACGTATCCCCGTGATCCACCCGGCCGGCCTTGCGGATCGCGCCGCAGTGATACAGCAGGGCTTCCGACAGGGTGGTTTTGCCGGCGTCAACATGGGCGAGAATGCCGATCGTGATGCGTTTATTCTTCATTTGTATCCGGTGCCTCCGATAGCTTTTTAAAAGGGTGCTCGACAAGCCGCAGATGATGGATAATAAAGATGGCGGCAAGCAAAAACAGGTCCGTATAAAACACGCCGACAATATAGTAATTCCGCGGCAGCAAAAAGCCGAGCCGGAAACCGAAAAAGCACATCGTTCCCGTCAGTACGAGCCCGAGGATCAGCATATAACCGTTTTTGATCGCCCGCCAGATCGTTGAAAGAAAATCCATAAATGACGCGTCAAAATAGATGAACCGTCCGACCATCAGACCGAGGTAGTACATCATTGCGGGGTTGTATTCGTTTTCGTCTCCGATGTGATTTAAGCATATCAGGATCACAATCACATAGAACATTGCCAAAAGACGGATCGATGCCTTTTCCTCCTTGGTAATGCCCTTTAAAGGAATGATCAGCTTGTCGAGGATGGTGTTAAGGACGCACGAAAGACAGATCATAAGCAGGAGAAGGAAATCCTTGCTGCTCTCCCAGAGGGCGATAAACCGGTGATATCTGCCCGAGGTTGCGGTCTGCCCGTGGTAGATCGCAAGCAGGTACAGGTGGTTCGAAATGATGTATGCGCAGGAAAAAGAAAGTACAGAGGTTCCGGAAATGATCATTTCATAGAACATATGCACCCGGTTTTTGCTCAGTGCAAAAAAATCCACCGGGTCGCCTTTTTTTATGTTTTCGGCCGCGGACAGCTTTG
>JAFSYD010000316.1 GCA_017443685.1 Lachnospiraceae bacterium
CGCAACCCAGGAAAAGCGTATGCAGCTGATGCCGGTTGCAAAGACGTATCCGCTGCCGGAGCTTATGACAGCCTGCAAATATTATTTTGAAAAAACAGGCAGGCGGCTGACTTTTGAATACGCCCTGATCGCCGGTGGAAACGACGGCGAGGAGGATGCGAAGGCCTTAAGCGGCCTGTTAAAAGGCTTTGGCGCCCATGTCAATCTCATCCCGGTCAATCCGGTGACGGAGCGCGGATTTATGCCCCCCGACAAGGCGGCGGCAAACAACTTTTCGCATAGACTTGAAAAATATGGGATAAATGTTACAATACGTAGGAGTATGGGACGTGATATCGATGGCGCCTGCGGGCAGCTGCGACGACGTTTTGAAAGGTGATTTGGCGAAATGGTATTTTATTGCACCACGAACACGGGAAGCGTGCGGGACTTGAATGAGGATTATTGCTTTGCTTCCGATGCGCCGGTCGGCGGTCTGAAAAATCTTTTTCTGGTTGCTGACGGGATGGGCGGACACAATGCGGGAGAGTATGCTTCCGAATTTGCGGTAAAGCTCGTTTTGGATGAGATCCGCGCACATAAGATTACGGATCCGAAGGAAGCCCTGCGGCAGGCGGTCGGACTTGCGAACCGCGCACTTTTTCACAGATCCCGGTCGGATGCCGCGAAAGCGGGAATGGGAACGACCTTTGTTGCGGCGACGATCCTTGACGGGCGTCTTTATGTGATGAACATCGGGGACAGCCGTCTGTATGTCGCGTATCCCGGCAATATGATGCAGGTGACGCTCGACCATTCCTTTGTCGAGGAGATGGTAAGGAACGGCATCATTACAAGAAAGGAAGCCGCGCTGCGCAAGGATCGCAACAAGATCACGCGTGCGGTCGGCGTGATGGAGCAGGTTGAGCCGGACTTTTTCGAGGTCGATCTGAACGCGAACGCGAAGGTTCTGATGTGCACGGACGGCCTGACGAATATGGTGGAGAATGAGAAGATCCTTGCCATATTGAACAACGGGCAGAACGTGAAGGAGCAGACGGAAAAGCTCGTTGCGGCGGCGATCGCCAACGGCGGCAAAGACAACATTACGGTGATCCTTATCGATCCGTACAGTGTTTGATAAAGTAGGAGAAAATTTATGCTGAATGCAGGGACATACCTGGGGAATCGTTACGAAATTTTAGAAAAGATCGGCACGGGCGGAATGTCGGATGTGTATCTCGGAAAAGATCATTCCTTAGACCGTGAAGTGGCAATCAAAGTCTTAAAGCAGGAGTATGCGGAGGATGCGACCTTCGTCGGCAAGTTCCGCGCGGAAGCGCAGTCGGCGGCCGGCCTGGAGCATCCGAATATCGTGAATATCTACGACGTCGGCAATGAGGACGGGCTGTATTACATCGTGATGGAGCGTATCGAGGGCATCACGCTTAAGACCTATATCGCGAAAAAGGGCCAGCTTTCCTACAACGAGGTCATCTCGATCGCGATCCAGGTCGGAAGAGGGATCGAGGCGGCGCATAAGAAGAATATCGTCCATCGCGACATCAAGCCGCAGAACATTATGATCTCCCGCGAGGGCAAAGTAAAGGTAACGGACTTCGGCATTGCGCGCGCGGTGACGAGCAATACGATCAACGCTGATCTGATGGGGTCGGTGCATTATTCCTCCCCCGAGCAGGCGCGCAACGGTTTCGTATCGTTCCAGAGTGATATTTATTCGCTCGGCATCGTGATGTATGAGATGTGTACGGGGCGTGTGCCCTACGACGGGGATACGGCGGTAGCGATCGCGATCCAGCATCTGCAGAGTGAGATGACGCCGCCCTCCGTATATGCGCCGAACCTTCCGGTATCGGTTGAGAAGATCATTACCAAGTGTACCATGAAGAGCCAGGATCGCCGGTATGCCACGATCGATGATCTTCTGGTGGATCTGAAAAAGGCGCTTGTGAATCCGGATGAGGATTTCGTTACGATCCCTGACGCGGAGGAAGCGGAAAAGACAAAGGTCATCACGGCGGAGGAGGTATCGCAGATCAAGAAAACGATCCCCGAAAAGGAGCCGGAAAAGACCGAAACCTATAATTACGAAGAATATGAC
>JAFSYD010000317.1 GCA_017443685.1 Lachnospiraceae bacterium
GATCTCATCCGTCGTACAGTCGACAAGCTCCTTTACCGTATCGCTCTCGCAGCGCGCCTCATAGCAGGCCGGCGGCACATCGTCCGCCTTAAGGATGCCCTTGCGCTGCCCGTAACGGTAAAGGACGCAGTCCAAAAAGCTTTCCATTCCGACACCGTCCGTTAAGCCATGGAAAAAGCTGACCAGAACATCCTTATCGTCACATAAGAAGTAAAACAGATACCCGTTCGTATCGTCCGTACCGAAATACCGGACCGGCTCTTCGCCGTCACGCTTCTTTAAGACCGGCGGCTCATTATGGTTCGCCTCGTAGCATACAAGATTGTCCCGGATCACCGGACACACAGCAAGCTCCGGGAAATCCACAAGCGTATCCTCCACGCATTCCGCCCATGTCAGCACATCCACCGGATCCTTGAAATGCAGCGTTTCACGCATATTAAAGGTGGTGTACTCACCGCTTAGCGTATAGTAAAAAAGTTTACTGCCGTATCCCTGTTCTCTTATCATTTCACACCTCCGTAAAATCTTTCGGAACGATTCCCGTTACCTCATCGATGACCGGCATCAGCCGCTTCCTTCCCATCTCGACAAATGAGCTCCAAAGCTCTTTTTTCATATTGATGAATGACGCCGGGGTCAGGATCAGCTTCAGCATCGCATAGCTTTCCAGAATATCGTTTACTCTTTTTACCTTTGCGGTATCGTCCGTCGAAAGGTACGCCCGCATCATCAGCTCCCAGATACGGAAGCTCTCCTCCGCCGTGATCGCGCCCTTTTTCGCAAAGCCGGCCGGATTGTCCCGGGGAAAAAGCACCATATAATAATAGGACAAAAGCAGGTCAAACACCGGATGTCCCGAGGTGGAATTGGCGACATCGATCATCTTAAGCTTCCCGTCCTTTGCCATGATGTTCTTCGGGTGAAAATCCCCGTGTACAAGCCCGCCGCTTGCCGGGATCGCATCGATCAGGCGGTGCAGCTTCAAAGGCTCATCGTCCTTCAGCCACTCGTCCTTACACTTTTCCACACAGTTGTGGTAAAACTCCACAGTAGAAGGATATACGCTCACATCCGGCCGGCAGTTATGGATCTTGCGCAAAAGCTTCCCCATTTCGACTGCGTAATGGTCGAGCATATCCCGGTGCGCACCGATCTCCTCGTCCATATCCTTCGCATCGACAAGCTCTAAGATTACGCCGTAGGCATCCCCGACCCGCACGATGTCGTAACAGTTCTCGCAGGGCAGCCCCATATCGACATAGCCCTTCGTCTGCTTCTGCTCGCGCTTGATCTTTGGCAGGGATATCCTTTTCTCATAGACCTTTACCACCTGATCGTCGTCGAGCCGGTATACGGTGCCGCAGCCGCCTTTGCCGAGTATGGTGCGGCCCTCCACCGAAATCTGTCTGTATTCACTCATTTTTACAAATCTCCTCAATACGAAAAGCAGACACTGCCGTCTTCTACATCCAGGATCCGGATCAGACGCCCTGTCCGAAATCGGTACATCCCGGAGTCGGTCGTGATGACAAGCTCGTACCGCTCGCCTGACGAAAGCTCAGGGATCAGCAATGTCGCAATCTCCTTTTTGTCCTTATCCGCCTCCGCCTCCGGGATGAACTCGAAGAACGCCACCTTATTCAAAAGCTTTAAGCAGTATCCGTCTTTGCTCATGTGCCCGTGGCCGACTACGGTACCGCAGGTCTCAAAATACATATCGCGGCAGGGGACGGACTGCCCGAGGTATTTTGACGTTAACGTCTGATATGCCGCTTCGTCGCCGCCCTTGTTCGTATACACGCCGCGCAGATCGGGCCAGATCCGGTTCGCCACCGGCGTATCAAAGCCTTCCCCGAAAACCTTACGAAGCTCATCGGCGCGCGCCTCATCCGGTGTCAGATGCTTTTCCGCCAATTGCCGCAGGCTATCCGGCAGCGGCTCGCCCATGGATACCGAACCGTGCGCTATGTCGTCGCAGAGCACCTTCCAGTTCTCCTTAATGTATTCAAAAACATGAAGCGTCCACCGGCATTTCGGCTGCACGAGCTGATCCGCCTTTTTATCCCGCAGTGCGAACAGCAGATGCAGATACCTCGTGTCATAATCCTCCGTTGTAAAATACAATGCCTCCGGCGCCGTTACGGTCGGCGTAAAAATACCGGACTGATGGGAGAAAAGCCCTGCCGTCACGGTGCCTGCCGTGGTGTTGGCGTACACGTCGTCGTTGTATTTACGCATACCGCCCTTTACCTTGTCCGGCAAGAGGATCGTCCGGTGCCCTTTTAAGATCAGCGAAAACGCCCGGGCATTGCCTTTGGCGCTGCGCCGCAGCAGCGGGAAAATGCGGTACTGTTCTTCGGACGTCTCCTCCTCGATATAGGCAGCGATCTCGCCTGCGGTAAAGATATTCGACTCCCCGATGCGCGTCGTCAGCTTAAGGAGCGGTTTTAGATCCGAATAATCGGAAAGCGGCACGCACCGCCGGTACGCATCCACCGTCTGTATATCCCAGAACGCGTAGTGCCGTCCCATATCGGTCTGCTGGTTCTCCTCTAAGATCCGTGTCAGGGTCTTAGCGTTATCGTTGCTTAACGCGCTTACCGCCTCATTATCGGAGATCAGCAGCGCGTCGGCTCTGTTGGCAAGCCACTCTTCGGGATGCAGGATGACATTGCGCGGAATGTCGTAGGATTCCTTTACCACCTTATGCGAGTACACCTTCGACGGCTCCATCATCGTGGTCTTGTTGATGTACGGTGCCAGAATATCCCCGATCTGTCGCCGCTGCTCTAAGCTGATGCTCGTACTCTGCGAAAGGAACCTTGCCAGCACAACGCAAAGCCTCGAAATGATCGCGTTCATATAGAAACCGAAGTTAAGCCCGGTCTCAAATACCTTCGCGTAGCCCTTCGCGTAATTGATCAGCGTCTCGGGCGATTTATCGCCGGACTGTACCAAAGATCCGCCGTTGATGAAATAATGGTATCCGATGAACTGCGGCAGATATAAGACGCGGTCCAGCCGCCCGTAGGCTTCGAGGTTGAACAGATAATCCTCGGCAAAAAGGACGCTTTCGTCAAAGACGATCCCATTCTCTTCCAAAAATCTCCGGTCGTATACACGGGAGGTTACCATCCCGCAGATACCGGAAAACATTTTCACATCATCCCAGTGATCCTTGTCGATTAAGATCTCCTTTTCCATCTGATCCCAGAGAACGATCTCGGTGACCGGGATATCGTCCGGATTCTCCAGCTCGAACTCCCTGCGGAACACGGTAACCTGCGCCTTATTGCGCTTCATCGCCTCGACGACCACCTCGAAGCACTCCGGCGTATAGCTGTCGTCGCCGTCCAAAAAGCCCACATAATCGCCGGTAGCGAGTGAAAGCCCGTAATTGCGCGGGCTTGACGGCGTACGCCTGTCGTTATCCAGATCTTTTACAATGACGTTCGGATAGCCGTCCAGGAGCCTGTGCACGCCCTCCTTGTACTCGGGCGCGCAGTTGTGCGCGACGACGATCCACTCGATGTTCTCGAACCCGTATGTCTGCGCCTTCATGAACTCGATGCCCGTCTGAAAGATGTCCAGATCCACGTTATGAAACGGTGTGACCACTGATACCTCATAATGCTTCATTTTGCTTTCCCCTTTCCGTAAACGTTTTATAAATAAAGAAGTTTTACGGCTCCTTCAGATCCTGATCAAA
This sequence comes from Lachnospiraceae bacterium, assembly GCA_017443685.1. Classification (GTDB taxonomy): domain Bacteria; phylum Bacillota; class Clostridia; order Lachnospirales; family Lachnospiraceae; genus RGIG4930. Next base: position 3,713 of record JAFSYD010000317.1, read on the forward strand.
ATGTTATTCAGCTTTAAGGTGTTAAAATACTGGATGTCCTTTACCATCTTATACACCATACGGATGCCGCTGTTCGCCTCCGGCTCGTCGCCGTGATGGATCTTTTCGTATTCCTTCGGCGAAAACAGCCTGCAGTCGTCCCGCATCCTTATGATCCAGCCGCCCTTCTTAAAGAGCACCCGGACATTAAGGAAATGCTTCTTCCCGTCGGCAAAGCCGTGC
>JAFSYD010000318.1 GCA_017443685.1 Lachnospiraceae bacterium
ATTCAGCGCAGTAAAGTGCGTCAGAACATATGCAAGCGGTACCGCAACGACCCATAGGAAAAAGGAATCAAACAAAAACGTGATGATCGTCTTGCCGCCCGATCGAAGCGTGAAATAGGTCGAGTGCAGATAGCCGTGCAGCGGCATACAGACGGCGGCACAGCGGATAAAGTTGCCGGCAAGATCACGGACTTCCGCGGAGGTATTGTAGATATCCGGGAAGAACGGTCCCACGAAGAATAAGATCGAGCCGATCACAACGCAGGTAGACACCGAAAACGTGATGATCTTGTAGGCGGTGTCGCGCGCCTTTTCATGCTCTCCGCTGCCGAGCTGCTGGCCGACGATGATCGCGACCGCATCCCCCAAAGCGATAAATACAATATTGAACACGTTTGTGATCGTCGAGCTGATATTCAGGGCCGCAATGACCGACAGGCCGCGGTTCGAATAGCACTGCGTCTGCGTGGCAATGCCTGCTGCCCAGAGTCCTTCGTTGATCAGAAGCGGCAGACCCATGATCGCGATCTTCCGCACAAGATCCCAGGGTACGCGCAGGCTCTCGTAGGTGCCCTCAATGTACGGAAGCTTGCGCTTCACCACTGCCCCCGAAAGCACAGCTTCTGAAGTGGCCGGTGTTGCTGCCCCCGAAGTCAATGATGCCTCCACTGAAGACGGTGCTGCCACACCCGCTGCCAAAAGTTCCGCATCCTTCACCTTATGCGCCGTATGCGCCCATGCGATCACGATCACAACCTGCACAAAGCGCGCAATGACCGTAGCCACGGCGGCACCCTGCACGCCGAGTACCGGCATACCGAACTTTCCGTAGATCAAAATATAATTGAGCACCAGATTGACAAATACGGCAATGATGCTGGCCCTCATCGGAACGACCGTCTGCCCCGTCTCGCGAAGCGTGGACGAATAACTCTGCTCCACGGCAAAAGGAATAAGCCCGATCATCATGATCCAAAGGTAGTCTTTGCCGTAACGCAGGGTTGCAGCGAGATCGCCGGTGGCGGAGCCGTCATGCAGATACAGGCTGATCAGCGGGTTCTGGAACACGACCATGACCGTCACCGCGATCGCCGTAATAACGAGACAGATGATCAGTTTAAAGCGCAGTGTGTCGCGTACGCCTTTCATGTTCTTCTGTCCGTAGAATTGTGCCGTAAAAATCCCGGCGCCGGAGATGGCGCCAAAAATGCAAAGATAAAAGATAAAAATCAACTGGTTCACGATCGACACGCCGGACATCTGTTCCGTCCCGACGCGGCCGACCATGATATTGTCAAGCATGCTGACGAAATTGCTGATCCCGTTCTGCAACATGATCGGCAGCGAGATCGCAAGCACACGCTTATAAAACTCTTTATTCCCTATCAGTTTCCTCATTTAGTTCATCGCGAATCACTTTCGATGCAATTTCTTCCAGTACCTGTTTTATAAATTCATCAAGATCCCTTGCGCCTTCATCCCCCAGGAACCGGCTCCTGACTGCAATCTTTCCTGATTCTTCTTCTTTCTGTCCTAAGACTAACATATACGGTACTTTCTCAAGTCTCGCCTCACGGATCTTATATCCGATCTTCTCCGTACGCGTATCCATTTCCGCGCGGATCCCGGCTGCGCTTAATCTGTTGAGTACCTTTTTACTGTAATCTGCATATTTATCGGAGATCGGCAGCACCTTTACCTGCACCGGCGCAAGCCATACCGGGAATTTACCCTTGGTCTCTTCAATAATGTATGCCATGAACCGGTCAAGCGATCCCAAAATCGCGCGGTGCAGAACGACCGGTGTTTTTTCCGTGCTGTCCGAATCGATGTATTTCAGATCGAATTTTGCAGGTAAGCAAAAATCAAGCTG
>JAFSYD010000319.1 GCA_017443685.1 Lachnospiraceae bacterium
ATTGACATTGACCTTGGATACGCCCAGGTCGATCGCCTTCTTGATCATCTCCTCCGGAATACCGGAGCCGCCGTGAAGGACGAGAGGCATAATGCCTGTCTTCTGCTGAATCTTATCAAGCACATCGAACTGTAAGCCTGCCCAGTCTGCCGGATATACGCCGTGAATGTTGCCGATGCCTGCCGCAAGCATATCAACGCCAAGGTCAGCGATCATCTTGCACTCATCCGGATCCGCGCACTCGCCCATACCTACAACGCCGTCTTCCTCGCCGCCGATGGAGCCAACCTCTGCCTCGATGGATAAGCCGTTATCATGTGCCAGCTTAACGAGCTCTTCGGTCTTCGCCTTGTTCTCGTCGATCGAATAATGGGAGCCGTCGAACATGATCGAAGTAAATCCGGCCTCTACGCAAGCCTTGCAGCCTTCATATGAACCGTGATCCAGATGCAGAGCGATGGGAACCGTAATGCCAAGGCTTTCATCCATTGCCTTTACCATAGCAGCAACCGTCTTAAAACCGGTCATGTACTTGCCTGCACCCTCGGATACGCCTAAGATCGCCGGGGAGTTCATCTCCTGCGCAGCGGTCAGGATCGCCTTCGTCCACTCTAAGTTGTTGATGTTGAACTGTCCGACCGCATAGTGTCCGGCCTTCGCTTTTTCGAGCATCTCTTTTGCTGATACTAACATAAGTTGCTTCCTCCTTTATATGAACCTTCCTTTTTGGGCTGCGCCCATTACTCACATATACGATTATACCACATTAGCTTTTTGCTATTCAACCAAAATTTCCATTGCCTTCGGTAAATTCCGAATCAGAACCGCATCGTGCTTCCCGCCGAATTCCCCGTCTAATGTCCACGGGATCTCTTCTTCGGAAGAAATCTTAAGCTCCGACGTCTGCATCGAGTACACGAGCGCCGTTTCTTTTAAAATGCTCGTTAAGTACCCGATGATCTCGGAAAGCTCCAGAGGATTCTTCGGCGTGCGGATCAGCGTCACCTCAAACACACCGTCATCCAGGCTGATGTCTCCGGAAACGATCCCCTTGATCCCGCCGACCGAAGTCGAATTCGTGATCATCCCGTAAATGAAGTCATCCTCGATGATATTCCCGTCGTACTCGACCTGCATATGAAAAGAAGGAACGTCCGCAAGCTGACCGATGGCCTCCATCAGATACGCGGCGTGACCGAAAATATTTTTCAGATCCTGACTCGTCTGATAGGAAACCTCGGTAAAAATGCCGAACGCCGCAACATAGACAAAGTAGTCGCTGTTAAAGCTTCCGACATCACAGCGGAATCTCTTGTCGCCGGCGGCGATCCGCGCAGCCTTATCGTACTCGCCTTCGATCCCTAAGGATACGCCGAAATCATTGGTGCTTCCAGCCGGAATATAACCGATCTCAACCTCCGCTTCCGTCTCCATAACGGCGGTCACGACCTCGTCAAGCGTCCCGTCTCCGCCGCAGGCAACGATCCGGTCGTACTCTTTTGCATGCGCACAGGTAAAATCATACGCATCCTTTTCCTGCTGCGTCGGGCGTACCGTAATGTCAAAACCCGACTTTACCATGATATCGATCATGTCCGAGAGAACGCTCGGCACGGCGCCTTTTCCTGATTTTGGATTGTATATAAATAGCAGCTTTTTCCCCATGTTATAACCCTTGCACTTTTACTTCGTAAGGAACGCCTCCAATGCTTCTATCGCATTTTCCTGATCGTCTCCCTCTGCATCAATGGTAACTGTCTGTCCCGATGTCAAAACCAAGCTCATCATCCCCATTATGCTCTTGGCATTGACCTTCTTCTCGTTCATTTCGAAGTAAATCCGGGAGCCGAACTGATTCGCCAACTGCACCATGTGCGCAATCGGCGTCGCTTCCATCGAATCCATCATGCTGATCACAACATCTTTTTTCATGGTCTCGCCTCTCTCTTTATAACTTTTCTGCTATATCTACAATCCGTCGGAGCCGGTGGTTGACCCCGCTCTTGCCGACCGGCGGATCAAAGTGATCGCCCAGATCGGCAAGCGGCTCGTCCGGATATTGCAGTCTGAGGTAAGCCATTTCCCGTAAGCCTTCCGGCAGTGCGGACAGTCCGATCGTCTCCTCGATCTTACGGATACAATCGATCTGACGTACCGAAGCGGATACGGTCTTATTGATGTTGGCTGTTTCGCAGTTCACCCTGCGGTTGACATTGCCGCGCGTCTCATTTAAAATGCGCGTCTCTTCAAAATCTATCAGACAGCGATGCGCTCCCATCTGCCCCAAAAGCTCGACGATCTGCGCACCCTCCTTCACATAAACGACATTCTTTCCTTTGCGGATCGAAAGCCCTGCATCAATCCCGAAAAAAGCGATCTGCTCGATCAGTCTTTTTGCAAACGCAACATCCGATACCGCGATCTCAAAGTGGTAGGATTTCGCCGGGTCATTCGTCTCCCCGCCGCAGAGATATGCGCCCCTTAAGAAAGCCTGCTTGCAGACGGGCGTCTGTAAAATCTGTCCGCCAACCTGCAATGCTCCGGCAGGGTCTTCCTTCGGCGAAAGCTTTGTCGCCGCAAGCAGCCGGGCGGTGTCATCCGCGTTTAAAACAATGCCACAGTTATCTATGTTAATCGTTCTTTTTAATAAAGTAAAGTACTTTTTTTTAAGGATTTCAAGATCCGATGAAAAGACGAGGCAAAGCCCGCCGTTTTCGTGCGAAAGACGTGAAGAAAGCGCCGTGATCGCCGCTAATTCCGCGATCTGGCCGCTGCGTCCTTTTTCTATGATCGCATACAGCTCCTCTTTGACTTTCCCCGAAAAAGACATTCTACTTCCCCCGCTTTGCGTCCTTATCGATGTCGCGATGCTCGATACGCACGCCGTAGGCGTCGTCCGCCTCAGCGAGGCGCTCATAAAGCGCGTTCGCCAGCGTCACCGAACGGTGCTTGCCGCCGGTGCAGCCGATGCAGATGACAAGCTGCGTCTTGCCTTCATTGATGTAATTCGGGATCAGAAACGCAATGAGGTCATACAGCTTCTCAATGAAAATGTGCGCGTCCTCGTTCTTCATCACGAACCTTCGGATCGGTTCGTCGTTGCCCGTTAAGGGGCGCAGATTCACGTCATAATACGGATTCGGCAAAAAGCGCACGTCAAAAACAAGGTCGGCGTCTGTCGGGATGCCGTATTTGAAGCCAAAGGATAAGACCGTGACAAACAGATTTTTGTACTCCGTATCCTCGACGAATATCTTCTGCATTTCCGCCCGGAGTTCCCTTGTCAGAAGATGGGAAGTGTCGATCACATAACGGGCACGTTTTTTCAAAAACGCCATCGCCTCGCGCTCCCGCTCGATCCCGTCCTCGATCCGGTCGCCTGCCGCAAGCGGATGCGCCCGCCTTGTCTCCTTATAACGCTTGATGATCGTGCCGTCGTCCGCTTCCAAAAAAAGGATATCCATCTCACGCCCGTCGGCGTCAAGCTCCTCTAAGATC
>JAFSYD010000320.1 GCA_017443685.1 Lachnospiraceae bacterium
CCGCGTCCGCTGACGCCCGCGACAAGGCCCCCCTCCACCAGATCCTTAACGATGATCTCTAAATATTTTTTTGACAGCTCCTGCCGTTCGGCAATGTCTTTTAAGCGGATAAAGCTCCCGTCGTTGTGCTCCGCAAGATCGATCATAATTCGCAGTGCATAGCGTCCTCTTGTTGAAATCATAGCGGTGGTCCTTTCTGAATAATTCCTGACCCAGCCGTTCTGTTCGCAATCTTTTTTGGAACGGAACGGTTGTTTTTCTGATTAGACTATAGCACGACCGGAATAATTTTTCAATACCTATTGACACGATAGGTGAAAAGGTGTATAAACGTAACATCAACCGAAAGGAGATTAAGGAGCTATGAAAACGAACATTTTTAAGAAACTGTTGGCAGGCGCACTTGCACTTGGGCTGGGAGCGGCGACCCTTACCGGATGCGGAGCCCAAAGCGGCGGACAGGCGGACGGCGGCAGCGCGGGTAAGGACGCGAACGCGATCTACCGCACCTTAGACGAGATCAAGGAGAGCGGCACAGTGAACATCGGCGTCTTCTCCGACAAGAACCCGTTCGGCTATGTCGATGAGAACGGCGACTATCAGGGCTACGATGTATATTTCGCGGAGCGGATCGGCAAGGATCTCGGGGTGGAGATCAACTATGTATCTACCGAGGCGGCGAACCGTGTGGAATATCTGGAGACCGGTAAGGTGGATATCGTCCTTGCGAACTTTACCGTGACCGAGGAGCGTGCCGAGAAGGTGGACTTTGCTCTTCCTTATATGAACGTGGCCCTCGGCGTGGTATCGCATGAGGACAACGTGATCGAGGACCTGTCACAGATCGCGGCAGACGACCAGGTGATCGTCATTTCCGGAACGACGGCAGAGACCTATCTGGAGAAGAATAATCCGGAGATCAAGCTGCAGAAGTTCGACACCTATGCTTCCGCGAAGACCTCATTTGAAAACGGCACGGGTGTAGCCTGGGCGAACGACAACACCGAGGTCATCGCATACGCGCTGGAGAACAAAGGCTATGTGGTCGGTATTCCGTCGCTGGGCAGCCAGGATACCATCGCTCCGGCGGTGTCCAAGGGCAACAGTACATTACTGAAATGGTTAAATGATGAGATCGTATCCTTAGGCGAAGAGAACTTCTTTCATGCGGATTACGAAGCGACGCTGATCGACACCTACGGTGCGGAGTATGAAGATACGCTGGTCGTAGAAGGCGGCGGGGATGCGGCAGCAGCGGCAGCGGATGCGGCAACAGCGGCAGCGGATGCGGGTGAGATCGTTGACGGCAACGGCGAGACCATTAAGATCGCGGCCTCTCCGGTACCGCACGCCGAGATCCTTGCAAAGGCGGCTGACATTTTAAAAGAGCACGGCTATGAGCTGGATGTTGTGGAGTTTGACGACTACGTACAGCCGAACCTCGTGGTAGAGTCGGGCGAATTCGACGCGAACTATATGCAGCACGTACCGTACCTTAACAGCTTCAACGAAGAGCAGGGAACACATATCGTGGACGCCGGGGATATCCATTATGAGCCCTTCGGCATTTATCCGGGTACGAAGAAGAGCTTGGACGACATTGCGGACGGTGATAAGATCGCGATCCCGAACGATACGACGAATGAAGCGCGGGCTCTGCTGCTGTTGCAGGACAACGGGCTTCTGACATTAATGGATGGCACGTCCTTAACTTCGACGGTCAACGATATCAAGGACAATCCGCACAACATCGAGTTCGTCGAGCTTGAGGCGGCTCAGGTGGCACGTGTGGCAAACGAGGTGCAGTACGTCGTCTTAAACGGCAACTACGCATTGGAAGCCGGCTACTCGGTAGGCCATGACGCCATCGCGTATGAAGCAAGCGATTCGGTAGCGGCGAAGACTTACGTTAATATCATCGGCGTAAAGGAAGGAAACGAGAACAGCGATAAGATCAAGGCGCTGGTATCCGTTCTTCGTTCGGATGATATTAAGAAGTTCATCGAAGACAAGTATGACGGAGCGGTCATTTTCTTCGAAAAATAAAATAGTTTTAAGAACAAAAATAAGCAGTTCGGATGGGGCTGTCGCATCATGCCTGCTTCAAGTGCGAAGCGCGCGATGCGGCAGTCCCATTTGACTTTTTTTGATCTTCCTTTATAATGGATTTTCGTAAAATGATTGATCTGCACGAATGGATGAAAACATGGGCGTAATTGAAATCAGAAATCTGACAAA
>JAFSYD010000321.1 GCA_017443685.1 Lachnospiraceae bacterium
AACAGGGGTTAAAGCCGCAATCGGATATGGGAGCGCTGCAAGATGACTTGATCCGCACGGTGGTAGAAGAATATGGTTATACGAAGTCTATAGAGACTGTTGATACTGATACGGCGGCACGGAGCAGTGAAAGAAAGCTTGCCGAGGAAATGCTAATAGAGGAAATCGAAAGTAATGAAGATTGGACGGGATAGGATGGCTTACTATGGACGGTCGTGCTTCTGTATCAGGGTGTGACATTCAAGACCTCCGGGCGCGGTAAAGACCACATAGGAGCCGTGAGGTTCCAGTATAGATTAAAGATATCCAGCCGGAGCGGCTTGGAGACGGATGAGCTGGTGTTCTCGAATCGTGAGAATGGAAAAACGATTACAAGATCAACTGTGGAGCTGGCGCTGAAACGCGCGCTGGCGGTACAGGAAGAACAGGGATGTGTCTCTGGGCCACGTAAGCTTGGAGACCTTTTCGGGAAGTCTCAGCTATATGCAATGTTTTTGCGGTGGGGACTGATTACATCTTCTTCGTGATCTCCATTGACATAAATTGCTATAGTTTTTGAAAAATGTTTAGATCCTTTCCATATTTGCGCGTCTAATATATGACTGTTGGATATGGTAAAAATATAAATCCCGGATCATATGGAAAAGTACCATAAGGACTACGAGGCGTTTGATGCGCGGTCCGAAAAGCTGGTCGCGTATTATGACGGGATCACGGCCTGGGAAGGGCAGACGGTATTCGGTGCGAACATACAGGGAGCCAAGTACTGTCCCGCGAACGAAGTGATAGATGTTTTTCTGAAATCTATTGATTTTGTAGAAAAACACTATGCAGAGTAGTGGCTGACAGCACTGGCATCCGGACGGACGTAAGAAAGTCAAATATTACTTGCGGTAATATAGGAGAGGCAATCGCGGATATGGGCGGCGTAAAGGCGCTTTTAACGATTGCTGCCGAAGAGGACGATTTTGATTATGATAAGTTTTTTACTATGTTCGCAAAGAATTACACGGAGGTGATGACGCCGGAATTTGCGTATTACAACCTGACGCAGGACCCGCACCCGTGCGCGTTCCTTCGGACGAACGTGACCTTGCAGCAGTTTGACATATTCTATGAGACTTATGGCATAAAAGAAAGCGATAATATGTACCTTGCACCGGAGAACCGGATCGCGGTGTGGTAATATTGACATTCGTCCCAGATTTTACGACATTCGTCCCAAGGGGCTTGTTGGTATATGCATGTTTATATATAATGCTTTCGCTAAAAATATTGGAAGGATTCACGAGGGAAAGATAATGATAAGAACCGCTAACCACCGGAAATACAGATTTTGGTCGATTCTGCTTTGCATGGCTGTTTCGTTTATGCTGCTTGCCGCTAACGCAGGATATACGTATGGCAAAGAAAAACCTGTACTCTTAAATTCGTCGGGCAACGAGAACCGAACCCTTTCCGTTGATCCTACCGGGGCAAGCGAAGGATTTGCGTCGGTGCTGTATGACAGCAGAAACGGGCTTCCGACCTCGGAAGCCAATGCGATCGCGGAGACAAAAGACGGTTTTATCTGGATCGGCAGCTACGCCGGTCTGATCCGCTATGACGGTAATACCTTTGAGCGTGTGGAGGAAGGGCTTGCCAGCATCAAATGCCTGTTCGTAGACAGCCGAGACCGGCTGTGGATCGGCTCCCACGACAATGGCGTTGCGGTTATGGAAAAAGGCGTGCTGAAGAAATGGGGGAAGCTCGACGGATTAGGATCGAGCCATATCCGTGCGATCACGGAAGATGAAAACGGCACCATTTATGTCGGAACGACGAAGGGAATCACACGGATCGACCCCGAATACAATCTGACAGCAATGGAGGAACCCGAGATTGCGGAAGCCAATATGCGAAACTTACGGGCCGGCGCTGACGGGGTGATCTACGGCACGACGGATCTGGGCGATCTGATGACGATACGGGACGGGAAGCTTGCAGCATTTATTTCCAAGGACGAAAGTCCTTTGGGAGGCATCGGCGCCATTCTCCCTGATCCGGATGGATACGCAAAGGTATATCTGGAGGCTGCGGATCTGTGCTTTTACCATGTGGATCTTTCATATGGGTTTCAGATCCTTGAAAAAATAAATATTGATCCGCTGGTTTATCTGATGTCGCTCGAATATATCGACGGGAAGATCTGGATCACTGCCGGCAACGGGATCGGGACACTTGACAAGGGCAAGTTCACGCTTTTGGACAATCTGCCCATGCGCAATAATGTCGGCCATGTGATGACGGACTATATGGGCAATCTCTGGTTTACCTCTACAAGACAGGGCGTGATGAAGGTGGTGCCGGATCAGTTTTCGGATCTTTTCACACGATACGGTCTGGATGATGCGGTGGTCAACACCACCTGCATGAGTGACGACAGGAAGCTGTTCGTGGGTACGGATACAGGGCTTCTGGTATTCGATGAGAACGGTCCGCTTACGGAGCTGCCGATCGAGGGGATCACAACGACCGCAGGAGAGGATCTCGAATCTCATGACCTGATCCAATACCTCGATCAGTACCGCATCCGCTCCATCATCTCCGACAGCAGGAACAGGCTTTGGATCTCGACCTGGCGTGCAGGCAGCCTGCTGCGTTATGACCACGGAAAAGTAACGGCTTTTACCGTAGATGACGGCCTGCTTTCTGACAGCCTGCGGGAGGTTCGCGAGACGAAGGACGGCAGGATCATCATTGCCCTTACCGGCGGCTTAAGCATCATTGAGGGAGACCGTGTGATCGCCTCTTATGGCAAGGAGGACGGTATTGAGAATACCGAAAGCCTTACGGTGACCGAGGTTCCCAATGGGGATATCCTGCTCGGAAGCAACGGCGGCGGCATCTACGCGATCACGGAGGACGGCGTGAAAAATGTTAACCTTGAGGACGGGCTGCCCTCAGATATTGTGATGCGCTTGAAATACGATGAAAAACGGGATGTGGTCTGGATCGTTACCAGCAGCGCCCTGGCATATCTGACTTCGGATAAAGAAGTGGTCACGGTGGAACAGTTCCCTTACACCAACAATTTTGACCTTTATGAGAACAGCAACGGGGATATGTGGGTGCTTTCGAGCAACGGAATCTATGTGGTGCCGGCGGAGGAGCTTTTAGCGAACGGTAGGATTGACGCCGTCTATTTCGGTCCGGCCAGCGGGCTGCCCGGCTTTGCGACGGCGAACGGATACAGTGCGCTTACCAGTGACGGCGACCTGTATATTGCCGGAAGCACGGGTGTTTTCAAAGTCAACATCGACCAGCCGTTTGTAGATGTAGGGAATCTGATCGCGTGTGTTCCTTTTGTAAAAGCCGACGGGAAGACGATCTACCCGGATGCGTCCGGGGTGATCACGGTACCATCTTCGACGCATAAGCTGACGGTGCCGGGATTCGTATTTAACTTCGATCTGTCCGATCCGCAGGTAAGCTGCCGCCTCGAAGGCTTTGACGAGGAAAGTACATCATATAAGCGATCGGAAATGGTGCCGGTGGATTATACGAATCTGCGGGGCGGCACCTATCAGTATATCATGCAGGTTACGGACGCGATGGGCCGGGGCAGCAATGAGGTTGCCGTCAAGATCGTCAAGGAAAAGAAATTCTACGAGAAGACATGGTTCCTTATTTTCGCCGGATGCTGTGCGGTGCTCCTTCTGGTTGCGGGTGTACAGGAGTATGTCCGATACAAGACACGGCGGCTCGAGAAAAAGCAGCGCGAGACGATGAAGCTGGTCAGCGAGATTACGGAGTCATTCGCGCGGATCATCGATATGAAGGACACCTATACGAACGGTCATTCCTTCCGTGTTGCAAAATATACCGTCATGCTGGCAAAGGAATTAGGTTATGACGAGGACACGGTGGAGAAGTATTACCACATCGCGCTTCTGCATGACATCGGTAAGATCGGGATACCACCTGAGGTATTAAACAAGCCGGACAAGCTCACCGAGGAGGAGTTTGAGATCATGCAGTCGCATACGACCTTAGGGTATGAGACTTTAAAGAGCATCAGCATTATGCCGGAGCTTGCCATCGGTGCGCACTCGCACCATGAGCGTCCCGACGGGCGCGGCTACCCGCAGCACTTAAAGGGCGATGAGATCCCGCGGGTGGCGCAGATCGTTGCTGTTGCGGACACCTTTGACGCGATGTATTCCAACCGGAAATACCGCGGGCGTATGAATTTTGAAAAGGCGGTCTCCATCATAAGGGACGAATCCGGGAAGCAGTTCGTGCCGGATGTAGTGGACGCGTTCCTTGCGCTTGTGGAAAAAGGCGAGCTTCGGGATCCGGACGATAACGGCGGCGGAACGACGGAGAATATTGTGAATGTCTGACATTTTGCCGGACAACAGATCGATTGTTAGATGACCGTAACGAAAAGAGCAATGATGGGTGGCTTTGGAATGAAAGAATGGATATCCAGAATCAATCAGCATAGAAGGCAGAGCGACATACGGCTGGTTTTGTTTAACATCATAGACATTGCCGGCCTGGTGGGCGGAACGGTTTCGATGTTCATTTCGTATTTTGCCGGGCTTCCGATCCCGCAGGTCATTGCCATCTTTCTAGCGGTCCTTGTGCTGGCGGTCGCGTTTTATACTGCGAATTTTAAGAATAATGTCAATGGCGCGGCGTTTCTGATCGTATTTGTCATATCGCTTTTGCTTTTTCCGATCATGTTTTATACGAATGGCGGGCTTTATAGCGGCATGGGTTTCTGGTTCCTTTTGGGGATCATCTTTAATTTCCTGCTGATCGAGGGGGCGCTGTGTTTTGTTCTGCTGGTTTTGCAGATCGCGGTGACGGTTTTCTGCTACATACATACCTATTTCCGGCCGGAAGCGGTTATTATGGTAGAAAAAACGGGCGTGTATATCGATGTGGTGCAGAGCCTTGTCGTTGTTTCCCTGATCATCGGACTTATCGTACGCTTCCAGAATATGGTGTATAAAGAAAAGCTCCGGGAGCTCTCCGAAATGAACGAGGAGAAGGAGCGGCTGGCAAAGGTTGCGGCAGACGCCAATCACGCAAAATCCAGCTTTCTCGCGCAGATGTCTCATGAGATCCGTACGCCGATCAACGCGGTGCTCGGAATGAATGAGATGATCCTGCGAAAGTCCCGGGACGAGGATATTCTGGATTATGCGAGGAATATTGATTCTGCGGGGAACACCCTGCTTGCCCTGATCAACAGCATCCTCGATTTTTCAAAGATCGAGGACGGGAAGATGGATATTATTCCGGTGGAATATGATACGGCGTCCCTCATCAATGATCTGTACCATTCCATTATTCAGCGTGCGGACGCGAAAGGTCTGGAGCTGATCCTTGATGTGGATGAAACGCTGCCCTGCGCGCTGATTGGCGATAATGTGCGGGTGTCTCAGGTCATTATGAACCTGCTGACCAATGCGGTGAAATATACGGAGAGGGGCAGAGTCGTTCTTTCTATCCGTTCGCAGGGGAAAGAAAAGGATGAGGTAAAGATTCTTGTTTCGGTGCGGGACACCGGGATCGGGATACGCGATGAGGATCTGGGCAGACTGTTTGAA